>JBDLRR010000386.1:0-9376 GCA_039799985.1 Pseudomonadota bacterium
TATTCAATTTCAACGACTCTGGGTTGGCAGCTCGTTCCCAATGTAAAAAACAGTGCGAATATGGTGGGCCTCAACTTCAAATTCGCTGAGCGATTCAACTCGGGGCGCGACGAAGTCGGTACGCGCGTCAGTGCGATTGTGGCTCCATCGGTGATCATCTCGGATTATCCCGAGATCGCGGGAGATCCGGCCGCAAGCGCAGAGATAGTGGATGGAACAAGCAAGGAAGTGATTCTTCCCTTCAGCAAGGCCATGGGCCTGTTTGCACTCTATGGTCATCTTTTCACTGACGAGCCGTCAAACAATGATGGGGCCATTTGGGGATCAGAATTCGGAGCCGGAACAATTGTTTCAAAGGGCTATGCCTGTTTTTCTCTTCGCGGTGGTGCAACCCTTCGGTTGGGACAAAGATTCACGCTTGATGCTGGAGTGGCATATAGTCTGCCAACCACAATCAGCATCCGCAACAAATACAAATATACGACTCCGGGAGGTGTAGGTGCTGATTTCGCCTTCGGCCTCCATTTCTAAAATCAGTTCTTTGCTGACTCTCTTCTGCGCGATCGCGTGCACAACCAGCGGTGCGACCGTGGCCGACAGTTCGAATCAGGCCCAGCCTGTGAAGAGGAGCAACAACAGTGAATTTCGTATCGCACCTCCCTCGGCGGTTTCCGAAAAATCACAAAGACAACCGCGCGACGCGATCGAACAAATTCTTGCCTCAGACCAGGCTCCCGATGCTGGGGGCGAGGTCAGGCTGCCGGCAGCTGCGCTTGGATTGCAGCCTGGTGATGTGACAGGTGACCCGATCGCCCAGTCTAGGGAACGTGCACGCATTCAAAGGACAGACGCAGAAATTGGCGCGACTTCTGGCGCAGGAGAGTTTGAAAAGAAATTAGGTGACTTTGATCGTGTGTTGGAAGTTACGGAAGATGAAAATAAACCATTGTCGCCAAGCTTTGTGATGTCCACCAAGAGGATACGCGAACTTTTTCAGCTCAAAAGATACGAGGACGCTTTGGTCGAGGCAAATGAGCTTCTGCTTCATTATCCACGGTCAGCCTTGCTGTGGATGATGAAGGGTACTCTTCATATGCGACTGAGTCAGATGGATCTGTCGCTCTCAGCCTACGAAAAATCATTCGATATTGAACCCAGCCAAAAACTACTCTCCCAGATTGAACAACTCAGAAGATTGGCCAACGAACGGGAGGTTCTCCGGCAGCGAAAATCCGGTGCTTCTCTTCAGCCTGTCAAACCACAGGAAGGAAGTTCGCCATGATCAGCCTGATTGTTGGAATTGCGGGTTTTGCCTGTTCGCTGTGGTTCATGATCTTTCATGGTGGAAAAAACTTTCATGGATTCTGGGAACCCTCAGCTGCAGTTCTTTTGGGAGTTGCGCCGCTTTCGGTCATGCTGATGTCCCACAGTTTTATTGATTTCTTTGAAGGTCTGAAAACCTTGGTGAGTTTGGCGTTCCTCAATCAGCGCAAGGAAATGAATCAGATTTCCAATCAGCTGTCGACGTTAAGTTATGCTGTTCGCACGGAAGGAATCGGAGTTCTGGCCAAATACAAGCCGCAACTCAGGAACCAATTGTTTCGGGATGGAGTGACGTTGATTTTGTCGAGCTTCACCGCCGACGAGATTCGCCACAATCTCACAGCCAAAATCAACGGCAAGCAAACGCAGTTCAGTCATGCGGTGAATCTGTTTGAAAACCTTGGAAAGCTCTGTCCGGGAATGGGCTTGCTTGGAACCATTGTGGGGCTGGTGCAAATGCTTTCCCACATGACTGAGCCAGGCAAATTGGGGCCGTCGATGGCGATTGCACTCCTGACGACACTTTATGGTTTGGTTCTGGGTACAGTCGTTTACACACCCATCTCTGAAAAGATCGCTATTTACGCTGAAAAAACCTTGCAATTGGATCTCATGATTCTTGAAGGTGTTTTGCTGCTGAAGGAGAAAAAATCACAGGCTCACCTGCGCGACGTTTTGAGCACCTACTCAACATCCGGTGGTTCGCAAAAGCCGATGCCAGGTCAAGCAGTCAATCTTGATGCCAACGCCCCACCTAAATCTCGAGCGTCATGACGGAGGCCCAGGAAAAATGAGTCAACCGTCTTTTTTCATGACTGTGGTGAGCGCCGCAAACCGCTCGAAAAAGAAGTCCAAAGAATCATTGTGGCTCATGTCTTATGCGGATTTGACCACCAACATGATGGCCCTGTTTGTGTTGATGTTGTCTATGTCGCAGGTCAGCACTCAAAAGTTTGATGCCGTTTCAAAAGTGATCACAAAGCAACGGACCGACAGTCTTGATGAGTTGAAAAAACAAATCGATTTAGAAATTAAAAACAGGGGTCTACAGAATTCGGTTGTGACCGAGCTGGGTATGTCGGGCTTGATGGTGGAATTCCTTGGAGGCGTACTTTTTGAACAAGGGAGCGACAAGTTAAGTTCCTTTGCTGCCAAGGAAGCTGCGCCGATTTTAGAAATTCTCAAAAAAACGGATCCCAAATATTACCTCAGTTTTGAAGGACATACTGACGATGTTGGAACTGAAAACCTGAATTGGGCTTTGAGCAGTTCGCGTGGTGTGGCGCTGCTCAACAAGATGAGGGAGTTGAGTGTTTCGCAAGAGAGAATGAGTGTTGCCGGTTTTGGAGCGTCTCGACCGAAAGTGTCGATTGCCGGAAAAGCTGGAACATTGCTTGAACAGGCAAGGGCTGCAAACAGAAGAGTTGTCATAAGGGTCTATCAGTGAAGTTGGTCAGTCAAAAACATCAAATGTTTGTGTTGAGACAGATGCAGTATCTATGCATCTGCTTGGCCAAAAATTGTGCGATGTTTTTGGGGTGGGTTTTCACACTTTCGATGAGCCTCAATGTGTTTCCAGTGAAAGCTCTGGCTGCAGTCACTGCAACCGTTCCGGGGCAACTCGACAACGACAAAAGCCGGTTTGAAGAAGATGTGGTTCAGAGGTTGCGCGGTCGCCTTCAGCAGGATCTTTCAAAATATTGTCCGGATGGTTGCACTCTTTTGGGAATCGACGTCGACAGTCGTGAGATATTCGACAACTCGTCTGCAAACTTGGGATTTGAAGTATCCCCGAATGCACCCCGAAACTTTGTCGCAAACAAGGCCTCTGTTGAAATTCTGGTCGACAATAGATTGGGTAAGAGCAACATTGAACGGATCCAAGACGTCGTGCTGCGCTCGGCGCGAAGATACGGCGTTCCAATGGAAATCGAATTCACCCGCACGACACTTCCTGATCCGCCCAGCATCGCCCGCGCAGAGGCTGAAGCCAAGACCGAGGCCCTTGATTTGGTCAAGAATTCAATTGAGAGAATTTTGAATGACTTTTGTCCTGTTGATTGTCGACTTCAGTCGGTTGAACTCAAGACGATCAAAATTCCGCTGGAAGATGCCCAATCTTCTTTGGCGAGACGTGCTGTTGTTATCCGCGACAGCAAACTGGCTTTGGTGGTTTCGGGAGTCACGGCATCTCTGACTCTAGACAGCCAAATGGACGAGCAGCGAAGATCTCAAATCGAGACAATCGTTCGCGAACATCTGGATGTGTATGGGCAGGGTGTCTTGAACGTCAGATTAACCTCGATGCCCAGGGCAGCAAAAGAGTTGCAGAAGGATGCAGACGACCTGCGTGCTGATCCTTGGGGGATCGAGAAATTAGGTCGTGCGTTGAAGGTGTTTCGCGAATTCGCCAACACCAAAGAAATCATCCGTGAGCGCGACAGCGTCAGCAGGGAAACGGAAAAAGAACGCGAGAAAGAGAAGAACCGAGAGTCGATTGCCGAACGCAGTTCCGCAACTCGTGAGAACAACCAATCACGCGAGTCCTCACAAACACAAACCAAAACGGACAGCCAGAAGACCAACAACAGTACTGGTTTCGAAAATTTCTGGTCTCAAGAGAAAGTTCTTCTCATTGCTGGCCTGATTGGCCTGTTGTTGTTGGTTGGAGCACTGGCTCTGCGCTTTGTGTTGACAGGAAAGCAAGTTCAGCACCTGATTTCGGAAGGGCGCACCGGTCAGCCTGTGTCTGAAGCATTCGGTCAGGAGGTTTTAAGCGAATCGCCGATGCCGGGTGTGTTGGGTGAGGGCGAGCCTGCATCGACCCGGTCTTTGCCCGTGGCTCCCGTGCTTCAAACTTCCGTCCGTGCGCGTGCGGTTGCTGTGCCACTTGTGGGTGTCAACGATGAAGTGGCGATGAGGATGAATATCCAGGCGCTGCGCGATGAGTTGAGTCAAATGTTTATTTCCCAGCCCAAAGTTGCACGCGATGTTTTTGCACGAATCTTGCGGGAAGATGGAATCGAGTTTTCTGCCAAGTGTGTCTCTGTATTGGGAGAAATTCTTGTCTTCGACCTGATGGGTGACGATGACGTGAAAAAGGAAGTGGCTTTGTTGGCGGAGTATATCCACGTCAATGCCCCAATTGTCGGAGACTCTGAACAACTGTCGCTGCTTCGCAACTTAAAATTGAAGCTCACCGCAGGAAAAATGCGGCAGCTGACCCAGCGCACAAGGGATATTTTTGATTTCCTGAAGAGCTATTCTGCTCGACAGATTTATGATCTGATTGCTGATGAAAGTGCAAGGTCGCAAGCGGTGGTGCTCACTCAATTGCCGACCGAAAAGCGTCGAGCAGTCTTTGAGCTTTTTGATGGTAGCCTGAAGTCCGCATTGCTGCGTGAGCTGTGCATCAAGGAATCGCTTCCTCGCGAGTACCTTTACAATGTTGCCCAAGCTTTGAAGAGAAAGCTGGAACGCATGGGAACCGGAGACGGCGAGATGCTGGGTGGAGCCGAAGTCATCATCGATTTGATGGAGCGTGGTGATCGTGGCGGACAATCGGAAATGCTCGAGAATTTGGACAGAACCAATCCCGAGTTGGCGCGTCAGGTGCGCAGTCGACTCGTGAGTGTCGAGACATTGGCCTACCTGAGTGACGGACTATTGCTTGAAATATTCCTTGCGCTTGAACCACAGGTGATGGTGACCTTCCTTGCCGGAACCCGTGAAAGAATCCGCAATCTGATCTTGAGCAAGGCTCCAGATGAGGTGGCTGATGACTGGAACGAGAGCGCGACGCAAATTCGTGGCCTTGATGCTGAAGCATTCAAGCTTGCCGAAATGCAGGTGCTTGGAAAGATTCGCTCTTTCGCCGCAGGCGGAATGATCAATTTGAACGAGATCAACAACGTTATGTATCCGCCGGTTACTTCAAGCGATGCGGATACTGCAATCAGAGAAGTAAACCGCAGATTCAGGATTGCGAATCCTGTTGTGGCGTGAACGGAATTTGGTGCTTGGAAGAGCCCTCGATGAGGGCGGTATCTTTCGGAGGAATGCCCTATGGGTGTCCGCATGTTGAGTCGAATGTTTGCGTTGTCGTTGATGTCTCTTGCATTGGTTGAAGGTGTTTCAACCGGCTGCATCAAGCAGAAATCAACCAGCCGTTCTTACGGCATTGAAGATCGCGACAATCTTGATCCCGAGACACAAAAGAAAGTCAGCGATGCATGTTCACCTGGCGACGAGGCTGGCCTGCTCGACCCCGACACAGAAGGACAGTTGAAGTCTGATTGCACCGCCATGCACATGATGGCAGTCAACCTTGAGGCTGGACGAAACGGCAAAGTGAAAGTTCAGGTTCGTCAGCGCAAAAGTCAATTTGAGGAGTTTCTGCCCTCTGGCGAAGTGGTCTAGCTTTTGGGAGAAATGAAGAACGCTGCCACAGCTCCCTCGGAAACCAATGTGCTTAGATTTTTTGGTTGTCGCATTACGCCGGCGTTGGGTGATCCGAACACTTTGCTGGGACAAAATGGAACCGGCAGCAGCAACCCAAAAGACTGCGCCGGATTTGCCACGGATCCAAATTGGGGAAGTTCGATTCTGGGCGACACTCGCCAGTTTGAATTTGTTTTTGTTCGGGGAGCAGATGGTCAACTTTATCAGGCCATTCGGGTGACCGGCAACTGGCAAGAGCTTTCGGCTATTTTTATTCGCAGAAAACCTCTGGCACGCAACGTCATGGTGACTCATCGGCCCGATTCCTGGGCCAATCAGATTTCCTTTCCTGCACCTCTTCCCTCGGATCGTTTTTTCGAAGGAAAAGAAGGAAACGACGAGCAAAGCATTGCAAAACAGATGTTGGGCCTGGCTGAAGAAGAAAAAGGTCCGCTGGATCTGGAAGAGTTTTCGAAGGTCTGGCTGAAGCAGCAGGTCGACGGCGCGCGCAAAGTTGCCGTGGGAGTTGGTGCTGCAGTGGTCTTGAGTGCGGCTTCGTTGCCTGCCTTGGGTGCGGCGATGGGCTCAATGTGGACTGCAACTGCGGGCACCATCGGTTATTTCACAGCGGGAGCCTCGTCGGCGGCAGCGGCTGCTGCGGGTATCACTTCAGCCGGGACAGCAGCAACAGTCATGGCCTCAAGCGCATTTGCAGTCGCTGTTGCAGCCGGGGGAATTTTCACTGCGGTGAGTATTCCGCTGAGCCGCTGGATTGATGATTTGCCTGCGAGTCCGCTGAAGATCGCCATGCAAACTGCTTATTATTCCATGATTGCGGCAGATGTTTATAACCTTGCCCGCAAAGGAATCTTTCATACCGCCCGAGTTCTCGGGACAAGCAAATCTGTGCTGGGTCAAGTCTTGAATGTTCAGTCGTGGAAAAATCTGTTGTCGATTGCTCCCAAGTCTGGTCTGACCAAGCAAGAAATCATCACCCAACTGAACAGCAAAGGTGGGCCCACCTGGGAGCGATTTAAATTGGCAATGAATGGACTTCGCAACGCTGCCACACAGATGAAATCCACCAAGCCGTCATTGCCGCGAGCACTTCCGCCCGAGCTGCAGGCCGAAATCAAGTCACTTCTGAATCCTGTGACGGGTGCGGCGACAAAAGCTTCCGATGTTGCGAGCAAAGTGAAAATCGCCCAGTTGCTGGAAGAGCAATTTGTGCGTGTTCGCATGACCGAGTTGGAGCGTTCCATTATCTCCGCAGGGCTGGGCGCATACATCGGTTCAAGGTCACTCTAAGGTGTGGCCAGGCTTCGCGAGACAGAATTTTAAGGCTTGTCTCGCGTCAAAAAATGTATCATTCCAGCTTCTTTGGTCTTTTTGTTCAATTCAGGAGACAATCTACCGATATTATTGATCGGGAGACCAACTGAACATGGACAGAATCAGAATCAAAAAATTCTGTAATGAAATCGTCCGCCCTTCGGACTACCTCGATTATCGTGAGTATCTTGAGGCGCTCTATGTTGCATTGAAAAAAGAAGATCCCGAATACACCTACTTTGATTTTGCGTTCGATGCAGACCTTGGCCGCAACAATTTGATGAATGCCTTGATTCGCGGCCGCCGCCCACTCACCCCCAAGACCTGCAAAAAAATGGTCGCGGGTTTGGGGATGGTCGGACGCGAGAGGCAATACTTTGAGCTTTTGGTTGAACACAGCTACGAACGCGACCCGGTTGAACGAGAATCGATCTTCCGCAAATTGGTTGCCCTCAAAGGAAATCTTGTCGTCAACGAACTCGACAAATGGCAGCTGGAATTTTTCAGTCATTGGTCGCATGCCGTATTGCTCGAATTGATGGGCTTTGCAGATTGCACCGATGAACCACAATGGTTTCAGGAACGCATCCGGCCGAAGTTGACTCTCGATGAAATAAACAATGGTCTCGAACTGCTTTGCAGGATTGGTTATGCCAAACTTGATCAGGATGCGGGTCGTTATGTTGCGCTGCAGAGCGATGTTGCCACTGGTCCCGAGGTCGCCAGTGTTGCGATGATTCGCTATCACCAGACACTTTTGGATCTTGCCCATGCGGCCGTCACCGACTGTCCGGCTGACGAGCGGGATATCAGCTCACTGGTTTTGACTTTGACTCAAGAAGAGTTCGAGCAAATCAAAACTCAGATTCAGGACTTTTCACGACGAATTTATGATGAACATCCACCTGGCAGCGTCTCGGAGACAAGTCGGGTGGTTCAGATTTCTATGCAGGTTTTTCCGCTTACGAAGAGTTCAGGGGGCAAGAAATGAAAGCGTTTTTCCGAATCAGGGAAAAGTTCTTCGGAAAAAGTGCGGCAACCCGTTTTGTGGGTGGACTGTTGCTGCTGATGGGGATCGAAGGATGTCGGGTTCAGGCCGGAAATCCGACATCAACCAAGCCGGTGAAGCCGGGTACGGTGACTGTCGCACTCGCGGATGCGCCGGTGGACGAGTTGTCGCAGCTCTTTATCAAAATTCACGCAATCGCATTTGCACCAGAGGGCACCGGGCGATGCTTGCGTGATCCCATGAATCGCTGTGCAGATTCTTCTCTCTATTATTTCGAGCTCAATCAGGAAACCGAAGTCGATTTGTTGTCGCTCTCAGATGGCAGGACGCAAGTTCTTCCGTTTCAACAGAGCCTGCCCGCCGGAACCTATGAAGGTATTCGTCTGCTGTTGACCGACAATTCAAGTGTCGAGGGTGTATCCAAGGCAGATGGCAGTCGCTTTCCGGTTGTGTTTGCTCCGGGTCCTTTCGGCAAGCGTGAGTTTGTGATCGCGGAACAATTTGATGTGCAAGAGGAGATTGAAAACGAAATCATTGTGCACGTGGATCTGCGACGTTCGATTCGCAGAGCTCCCGATGGCAATTTTGTTCTTCTGCCGTTCACGCACGTGGTTCCGACCCGTCTGGCGGCGCGCCTGTATGGCGCGGTGAGCGATGCATCGGTCACTCGGATTTGTGCATACAACGTGGGTGGCATGCGCAGACCTGGCGAAATGAGAATGAGCGCTGGGCCTGGAGGATTACCTCCGCCGTCTCCTGCGCCTGCGGTCATTCCTCAGCCGCCTGCTCCGACACTCGCGTTGCTGAAGCACGGCACAATGGACCCCTCTCGGATGGGCGGGCCTGGTCCGGGTGTGCCGGATCCGACCAGTTCTTGCGACAATGCCGAGGCCGTCAGTGATATCAAGAATAGTAGTTATGATCTCAGGTATTTGCCTCCTGTGAATTTCATTCTGCGGGCGTTCAAGGCCGATGGTTCATTTTCCGATACCCACCTGAGTAGCCCGCTATTGCCCAAGGAAGAGCGTAACCTCAATTTGTGAGCCTGGTGATTTGAGGATGTAGGGAAATTGAAGTTGTCCAGGATGAGCGCCTGGTTTTGTTTTGCACTCGTCGGCTGCCTGCCCAGGCAACAGCAGACAGACTCAAAAGTGGAGTTTGCTGCTGGAAATTGGTGGGCCGAGCCGTCGGGTAATTTGCTGTTGAGTGCAGCAGCCCAGCAGCCACTGCAGATTTGCGCCGATTCGGTCGGCAGCGTCGATCAGCTGCGCT
>JBDLRR010000387.1:0-4518 GCA_039799985.1 Pseudomonadota bacterium
TAGGAATAGCAAAGGCTGCCGTGACAAAATGCCTCGAGTTCAACTTCTTCCAGTGGGATTGCATCGCGAATGCGCTTGATTTCAATTGCGGTCAGCTCGCGCGCCAAAACCACACGTTTGAAGCCCAGTTCCATGGCTTTGCGAACACCATCAAGATTGTGCACCGCCAATTGGGTCGATGCGTGCATTCTGAGCGAGGGAAAAAATGTTCTGCAGATCTTTGCGAGTCCCAGGTCCTGAACAATAATCGCATCAACACCCACTTCTTCCAAACCTGCCAGAGTATCAATCAAAGACGGCAATTCCTCATTTTTGATGAGGATGTTCATTGTCACCAACACCTTCATTTCATGTTGGTGTGCCAGGGGAACGAGCTCGCGCAAATCATCCAGAGTGAAATTTTCAGCTCTGGCGCGTGCGTTGAAATTTTTGAGTCCAAGAAAGACGGCATCGGCACCCGAATTGAGAGCAGCAAAAAATTGTTCTCGGCCGCCCACAGGGGCAAGAATTTCTGGAATTCGTCGTTCTGACAAAGGACGGGAGTCTGTTGTGCTCATGTCTGGACCCGCAATCTTGATGGGCAGAAGCGCCAATCATTGCGATTGTTTCAGACAAATTATCGTCGCCGGCAAGCTCTATTTTTGGATATACGTGTATGACACGTCCATAATGATATCCATGTGTTGCGCGCAATCTATGGGTGGATTGTCGTCGCCCGTGAGGACCATCGTAAAAAACAAGGGCTGGTTCGCCAAAGACGAGAAAATTGCCTTGTTTGCCGCTTCGCTCATTTCAAATGCAAAAGCGCCTGTCGTTTGCGTTTTGGGAATCTGACACGTTGTTCCATCGGCACACAACAGACTGCTGCTGTTTTTGGTGCCGCGAATCTTGGACCAGTCATACAGATAAAAGCCATTGGTGGCCTTTTGGAAGCTGGAGGTCGGAATTCCTCGCGACGATATCAGCACATGATTGTTCAGTGTCAGGAAGAGGTGGTCGTCGTACTCAATCGTCTGCTGCTGACTGCCGGCTTTCATTGAGCAAACGACCCTGCCTGCGGGAATGTTGATGTCGAATTTTCGTTCGATTCTGGCACTGTAAAGTCCACCAGCTTCGTTGTTGTTGTCATTCTTGCCAAACGGACAGCGCAATCCGCCGTCGACGTCGGGAATATTTTTGGGAATGGTCACTTTGACAACGTCGGACTTAACCAACGCGGGATTCTCGCACCCACTGGTTCCGCCTGAGGATGTGTTGTTGCCGGGCGAATTCCCGCCAGAGTTGCTGCCAGTGGTTGTGTTTGCTGTTTGGTTTTCCGATGTTCCCTCAATTCCTGCGGTTGTATTCGTGGCTGTCCCTTGGCTTCCCTGGACACCCTCTGCGCCCGCTTTTTTGGAATTTTTGTCGACGGGAACACGGGTAGAAGTTTTGAAATCCGGTGAGAGGTCACACGAAACAAGTAACGTCCCGGTAAGTAGTAAAAAACTGGAGAAAGTGTTCTTCACCCGAGCCTCCGGGAAAACCAACGTTCCAATCTTATCGGTATCTGAGTCGGTAAAATTGAGAACAACACAAAACAAATAAGAAAATATAAAAATTTCCATCTGCAGGAGTATTGAATTTAAATACTCAAGCACTTCCCTGAAAACTTGAATTTTATCTCATTTTTTCGGTCGCTTAAATAATTTATTCAAGGATTCGCTCCTGTCTCCGACTTCATCTCCAGAGCAATGCAGCTTTGAACACTGACTTTTCATGGGGGCATGAGATGAGAAAGAACATTCATAGAACAACAATCCGGGCGAGCCTTCTTTCTCTTTCTGCATTCACATTGCTCAGTACTTTGGGTGCCTGCGGCCGAACCTCTGGCGGCAGCGAACAGCAGCTTTTGGACCTTGCTGCGAAGTCCTCAACGCGTTTGAAGGCCAGCACAGCCGGTGCGGCGGATTCGTTGACCAAGCGCAATGCTGAAGCCACGGAACGCCTCCTCCGTGGCCTCATCGACAAAGAACGCGAAGAACGTATTGCCGAAGACAAGCGCCTGAGTGACCGTATTGATGCCCTCGAGCTCGAGTTGCGCAGCTTCAAGGAACAGGTCGAAAAACGGTTCACCGATGTCGACAGCCGCGACCAGGTGTTGAAGCTCTACATGGAAGGTCAATTCGAGAAGCTGCGTGATGCAGACACCCAGTTGGCTTCGAGCATCAGCGATTTGGATAAAAAGTACGCCGCCCGGATTGGCGAAACCGAGCTTGCTTTGAAGTCATCACTCAAGGCCCAAAATGATGCGCTGAACGATTTGATTGCAGCTGAAGCAGGTAAATTGCGTGGCGAGATGGCCGCGCAGGACGCCGCAGTGCGTGCCGACATGGCGGTGCAAAATGCGGCGATGGTGGCACAGCTGGACTCGGCTCGCAAAGAATTGGATGCCAAGATTGCCGCCAACAGCGACGCGATTGAAGCCAACAAGGCTTTGATGCTGCAAAAGGAAGCTGCGCTCAAGGCAGCGATGGACGGCAATGTGTCAGAGTTGAAGAAGGCACTCGAGATGCAACGGTTTGAGTTGCAGAGCCAGCTTTCAGACACCAATGCACGCATTGATGCGACCAACAAGTACGTCGAGCAGACCAAGTCGATGCTCTCGGACGCCATCAACATGACCAAGTCCGAGCTTGTGGCCGAGATGAACAAAACGAAGGCTTCGTTGCAGGCTTCGATAGATGCGACCAACAAAACACTTGCCGAAAACAAGGCAGCCCAAGATAAAATCAATTCGGATTTGAACTCGGCAATTGCGGCCAACAAGGCTGACCTTGTTGCGCAGCTGACAAGCCAGCGCAACGAACTTGAAGCAAAAATAGCGTCAAATGCAGCGGCTATAGATGAAACAAAGAGCCTGCTTGCATCGACAGAAGCATCGTTGAAACAATCCATCAGTCAAACCAAAGATCAGCTGGTGAGCAGCCTGAATGCGCAGGCGGCGAAGTTTGATGCGAGTGTTTCTCAGTTGAAGACAGAACTGAGTGCCACGAATGCCAACCTTGCACAGGCCAAAACAGATTTGCAATCTGCCATCACTGCAAGCAAGGCAGCAACGGATGCCGAGATGGCCGCACAAGTTTCGGCATTGAAAGATTCCCTTGCTGCGCAAAAATCATCACTGCAATCGCAGATTGATGCCAACAGCAAGGCGATAGTCGACAATCAGAACGAGTTCCTTGCGAAGTCTGCTGAGTTGGAAAAGCAGATCGACGAAAATGCAGCAAAGATCGTGTCTGTGAATGCAGCCCTGACAGACTTCAAGGCGCAGGTCGCCAAAGAGAAAGCAGCGCTTGAAAAGGCGATTGTCGACAGCAAAAACTCTCTTGCTGAAGAAATGAAGGCGCTCATCAAGAAGACCGACGAAGAGAATCGTTTGGCGTGGCAGAAGTCGATTGATGCCGTTGCCGCCGAAGCCAAAGCGGATTCGAGCCAGAATGCTGCCGCGATTGAACTGCTCAAGGCCAAATCGATTGAGCTTGCAGATCAAATTGCAGCGACCAACAGCAACTTGTCGATGACCAACACCGAAATTGCGCGGGTCAAGAACCAGATGCTGGCCAAGATAGAAGAAGCATCGACCAAGTCAGCAGCTGATCTTAAAGCTGTTGCAGACGGCTTGATTGTCAAGATGGCCGAGGGTGATGCCAAGGTTCGCTCAGACCTTGAAGCCAAGATCAACGACGCGTCGACCAAGTCAGCAGCCGACCTGAAGGCAGCGACGATGGAAATCACGACCAAGATGAAGACCGAATCTGTGGACATGCAGCTCAAGATGGCTGCCCTCACAGAGCAGATTGTGAAGGTGGACACCGAAGGCAAGGCACGTTCGGCTGCACTTGAACAAAAGGTGGCCAACGACATCAACAACCTTCGCGGTGAGTTCACAGCAAAGATTGCCGCGCTGGATGCAACCGTTCAAGACACGCGCGATGTGCTCAACAAGAAGATCAACGAAGGCCTTGCCAACCTGAGCTCTGTGATGGACAGCAAGCTTGTGGCGTTGGAAGGCAAGATTTCCGACAAGCTCAAAGCTGAAGTGAATGCGCTCAACTCGAGTATTGCGAACCAGGAAGCGAAGCTGATTGAGACCGAGAAGAAGCTGAGCAGCGACCTTGCAGCGTCGATGACAACAATGCGTGGTGAATCGAGCAAGGCTTTGTCAGACCTCAACAGCGCTCTGTCGAGCAAGATAGATTCGGGCAATGCGAACCTGCAGGCGCAGGTCAACAACCTCATCGAGGTTCAAAAGAAGGCTGAGCAGGATGCAGCCCGCCAGGTGGCGGCCATCTATGAAAAGATGGCTCAACAAGACCAAGAGATTGCTGCCTATGATGCGAAGCTTGCTGCTGCAAGCGCAGAGCAAAGAGTTGCACTGGAGCTTGAGAAGGAAGCCCGTGCGGCAGAACTCAAACAGTTGAGTGCGGACCTTTCGACACTCAACAAGGCGCAAGATTCGGCGCGTGCGAAACTCGAGTC
>JBDLRR010000388.1:0-12888 GCA_039799985.1 Pseudomonadota bacterium
AGGAACTCTTTTGCACTTGCTTCCCTTGAACTGAAAAGGATGCTTTGCGGATGTCGGCAGCAAGCAACCCACTGCTCAGCATTCTGACCCTCACCGATGACAAGCTCGCTCTTGTCATACGCAAAGGTGCGAAGGTTTCGTCGGGTCTGACGAAACTCAAGCATTCAGAACTTTCTGACGCTCTCAACCAATTGAAAATTAAAAACGCTCCACACAAAAACACGGTCACAGTGATTCGGGAAGCTGCCCGCGTTGGTACGCACACGGGTGAAGATTTCGAGATTTGTCGAGGAGAACCACCTCGAAGCGCAGAGCCAGGGCGGTGGGAATGGATAGAATCCCTCAGACGACCTGCCGACCATGCCGTGAAGGATGAGCCTGTGATGCGCATCGTACCACCGGCAGCACCACAACCAGGTCTCAGCCTTCTTGGAGAGCCTATTCCTGCCAAGGACGAACTCACACCGGAACCCATCACCCTGACTCTTCCTCCCGGACTGGAACTCCAACCCGATGGGACAATCATGGCTTTGGCTTCGGGACAAGTGAAGGTGGACGGACAAAACGTTGCGCTGGAGCTGGTTTACGTTATCGAAAAGGCGCATGCACCCGAGTATTCGGTTTGCGAATTTCATTCGAACGTTCACGTATTGAGCGACCTGATTGGCACAATGAAATGGCGCGTCTTTGGCAATCTAGAGGTTGAAGGTCATTGGCAGGCTCCGGATTTTGAAGTTTTCGGAGATGTCCAGGCCAAAGGTGGAATTCAGACCAACATGATCGGCACACTCCGATTTTGGCGCAATTGCCAAACCACCTACATTCAAGTGAGCCAAGTGGGTGTTTTGGGAAGTCTGACTGTCGAAAATTCGATTCAGCTGTCAGAGCTACGAATCGGCGGAGATATGACCTGCACGTCAAATCCTGGCGCGATTTTAGGCTCAACGATTCAAATCTATGGTGGGCTCAGAGCGAACAAAGTCGGTAGTGAAAACGGCCAGAGAACCAAAATCATCCTTCTGGGTGGCGACGAGGCCAGAACGACCCGGATTGAACGCCTTCTGCAAGGCACCATCATCAATTATCGCGGAGAAACATTCACGGCTGCAACCGACACCTCATTCGACTCATCGCAACCTCCGACCGCGGTGGTAGGAGGCGAGTCAGAGACACCGACCGAGAATGCGGAATCAAAGGACGCTTGACCGTTGAATTCTCATAATGGAGCGCAGGCGGGTTTGTAATTTCGCTCACAAGCACACAATCTGAATTTGCGGGCTTCTTCACCCTGGCCCTGTTGCTGCAGGAGCGCAGAAAGCTCCAGACATGAACGGGCCGAACCTTTGGAATCGCTTCCGGCAGCTGAACATTGCGCAGGCGATTGATCCATCAAACACGCACGTTTGAAAAGCTCGGCTGCGACGGCCATCCGTTGCGTTCTGGAAGCTTCATAAGCCAGTGAACTACAGGCAGCAGGCTTTCCCAAATCACACTGCGAATGCATGCTTGCTTCCCACTGGGTCGACACACTGGATGAAGCAAAAAGCCCTCCCGTTCCAGTGCTGGCAGAGTCTCCTGTGGCATCCTGAGTTGAAGGATCAGATGGGTTCTGTTGGCCAGCAGCAACTGTGGGTGTGAGTTCGGGTCCAACCGTCGCTCTGTCCTGCCGGCTGAGAGGTTGGCATGCAGACGCCAGAATCAGTGCAAAAAAGCACAGCCATTGCTTCGAATTTTTGCGACTCCAACTATTCATCGATTGCACTATGCCTACTCCAAACTGTGTTTGTCATCGAACACTCATGGAACTTGACTTCGAAGCCTGCCGTAAAAGCGGCTGAAGGACTGTCCAAACATTCTCGGCAATCCGCTTCGCACCATCCGCATTGGGATGAATGCCGTCTTCAAGAACAAAACGTTCGTCCAGCGCCACGCCTTCCAACATGAACGGCACCAAGGGGATTCTGTGTTCGCGGGCGACACGCGGAAAAACCCCGGCGAACTTGCTTCGGTAGTCTTCCGGAAAATTCATCGGCAGTTGCTGTCCAACCAACAATACCTTGATCCCCTGGGCCTGTGCCCGCGACACAATCGATCTCAGATTGCGTTCCATTTCTTCAACAGCCAATCCACGCAATCCATCGTTTGAACCAAGCGCCACAACGAGAACTTTCGGCTTGGATTTGAGGACCCAATTCATTCGAGCAGAAGCCAACGCCGAGGTGTCGCCGCTGACTCCTGAATTTTGAACCGTCCAAGCCATCTGTCTTCCGCCAATTTTCTGTTGGATGACCGCAGGAAACGTTTCTTTCATACTAAGACCAGGACCAGCGGTCAGGCTGTCGCCCAGAAAAGCAACCACCTTTGGTTCTTCGGTAGAAACCTGAGGTTGACTCGTCTGGGATGCCGGTGCCTGCATCGCGCGTTGGAGCACAAGATTAGTGCATCCCAACGACGACAAAAAACAGACAGAAACCAGCGCAGACTGGGTAAAGCGCATCATAATCCTGCGCGAAAGGAAACCGAGCAATGATCGAAATTGAAAACGTGACAAAGGAATACCCCTCTCCAGAAGGCTTGAGGCTGAGGATCCTCGACTCCATCTCGGCCAATATACCATCGGGAAGCCAATTGGGTGTTGTCGGAAGATCTGGCAGTGGAAAAACTACCCTGCTGTCGATGATCGCGGGTCTCGAACGACCATCGACGGGCGCCATCCGCTTCAATGGTTTTCCAATCTCAACCGCAGGAGAAGCTGAATTGTCGCGCTTCAGAGCGCGCGAGGTTGGCTTTGTTTATCAAACATTCCAGCTCCTGAAACATTTGAGCGCACTGGAGAATGTCCTGATTGCGGCAGAAATTGCATCCCATCCAAAGGCAAAATCTGCAGCGCAAGAAGCTCTCGACTGGGTTGGCCTGAGCACCCGCCTGAAGCACAGACCCGACCAACTCTCGGGTGGAGAACAACAGCGCGTCGCAATCGCTCGCGCCATTGTCAACAAGCCCAAGTTGCTTCTTTGCGACGAACCCACAGGAAATCTTGATCCGCAAAGTGCAGACCAGGTGTTCAGGTTGATCAGCAGTTTGTCCATGGAACTTGGTGCAACACTGTTTTTTGTCACACACGACTACGCTCTTGCTCATCAACTTTCAGGCAGAATCGAACTCGAACGAGGACAGCTTTCACGCCTGCAGCTGTCTGAAGGAGTACGACCATGAGTCACTGGTTTTGGCCTGCCCTTCAGCGCGAAATCAGAGCCTCATGGAAGAAGCTTTCCCTCTCCGCATTCAGTCTTTGCATCGGCATGTCTGCTCTCACTGCGCTGATGTTGGCCGATGCACGCCTCGAACAGCAGACCCGCCGACAGGCCGACAACATTTTGGGCGGAGATGTTGAGATCTCGGACGTGCGTCTGCTTCCGGAAAAGCTGATCGAGTCGCTGACATCGTCACCCAAAATCGCGCGCAGAAGCCGGGTGACATCGTTTGTCAGCATGGCCAACGTCGCCCAGGCAGGACGCCCCAAACTCATCGAAGTCCTGGCTGTCGACGACGCATTTCCGCTCGTTCCTGGCATCAAATTCAAACCAAACCTGTCATTTGAAAGCTTGCGCAGTGGTGGAATCCTGGTTGAAAACAGTTTTGCTGTGACCCATGGATTGCAGCTTGCAAATCAACGTATTTCAGGCGAGGTCAATGACAAGACCTCGCAAAAACTTTTTACTGAACGAAAAGCTGTGCGCATCGGCAAACGTTTTTTTCCGATTGTCGGCTTCGTCGAAAACGATCAGATGCGCGATTTTGCCAGCTTCAGCCTGGGCTCCAGACTCTATATGGCGCGCGAAGTTGCGCAAAGACAAAAACTCATTTCGAGCCAATCACGTTTGCGTGACAGGTTGCTTCTGCAGTTTCCCGCACAGGCTTCTCCTGAAGCGACACAGGAATGGTTGCGCGAGGAGTTGAAGAAGATCGAACCCATCCGTCCCGCTCTCAGAAGCAAAGCAGATGCATTGAATTCAGCATTCAAGCCTGCCCGCAGCCTGATGCTTTTTTTCAATGCCATTGGCTTCGCGGCATTGCTTCTGCTTGGACTCGGAAGTGCACAAGGTCTGCATTCTTATCTGCAGCGCAAGCAATACGATGCAAAAATACTTTCAAACCTGGGTGCCAATAGATCGCTTTTGACCATTCTCTATGTGGGAAATGCCATTATTGTTTCAGCAGCGGCACTTGCGGCAGGAGCATGGCTCGGACAAATCCTGTTTCAACAAGAAATTGCGCCCCGGCTGGGCCGTTGGTTTGCTGGCGGTGGTGCTGAACTGTCGCTGCTGAACCAGGCTGGTTTGACAGCCAAATTCGCCCTCGCGGCATTCTTGCTGACTCTTTCACTCATCCTCCCAGGCGCCTTGCTTTATCTCAGACGCGGTCAACGTCAATCCTCAATAACCGCTCTTGCCACTTCGAGTGATCCATTACCCAAAAGATTATTATTGAGCTTTATTGCAGGCCTCGAGAACTTTCCCGACCTCGTCTGGCTCATCACAGCTCTGCTGCTCTCGTTTTTGATTTCAAGCGAAACCGCATTCAATCTCTTGCTTGTGGTCATGCTCACCGGTCTCTATTTCGCAGTGCGTTTTTTGGTGCGCATTGTCAGCCGACTGGGACTCAGTCCAAACATCAGACTCCCTCTTTCGATCCGTCTTGCCGGCAGTGAAATTGCCGCGCGTCCAGCACAGAGCACGCTCACTTTGATGCTTTTTGGCATGTCGGTCTGCATGATGGCTTTCATGTGGGATTTGCGAACAAATATTGTTGAACAAATCTCGGCCGCAACCTCTGGCAATCAACGTCCCAATGTGTTTGTCATCGACGCCCCGCCCGAAGCCATGGCCAGTGTGCAGGAAATCCTTTCCAAGGGCAGTGCTCCTGGTGGGGTTTTGTCTGAAAAATTGACCCGAGCCAGATTGGCCAGAATCAACAACAAGACGACCGAGGAATGGCTCGTACAGTTCACAGGCAGCGCCGATGCGCGCAGAACGGCTGAACGACTTTTGAGTCGGGAGCAGAACCTTACAAGTCGCGAGAAGCTAGATGATCGTCAACAAACCGAATCAGTTGTGGCTGGCCAGTTCTGGCGCCCCGACAGCGGCAAAGCAGCCATCAATGAAGTGTCGGTCGAGGCCGGCATTGCAAAAAACCTCAACATCAATCTGGGCGACAATCTGACCTTCGACATTCAAGGAATTCCGATCAAAGTCAAAGTCACCAGCCTGAGGCGTGTGCGTTGGCAAAGTTTTCGCCCCAATTTCTTTTTTGTGCTGCATCCCAGCGTGCTTTCCGATGCGCCTTTCCGCGGAATTTTTGCCGCCACCCTGCCCGACAACAAGACACGCTCGGAGGTGCTCAACAATTTGTCACAGAATCATCCGGGCATCACGGCACTTGATGCCACCGAACTTGCAGATCTCGCTGCGCAGCTCCTTACCGCTGCACTCGAAATTGTTGGCTTTTTGAGTTTTTTGATGTTTGCCGGTGCGCTGCTCAACACCTTTTTGAGCGCGTGGACTTCGTTCACAATGCGCGCGCAGAATTTCTCGCTTTACCGATGTCTGGGAGCAAACAATTCTTTGGTGTTGCGAGCAGTGTTTGGTGAGTTCACACTGTTGTCTCTTTTTGGTTGTCTGACCGGCGTCGTGACCAGCTGGTTGTTGAGCACCATGGTGCAAAAGACACTGCTGTCAGTGGATGATCAACTGCAACTCAGGGTGCTGCCCGGCCTCGCCATCACCGGAGTCGTGGTGGCAATATGCTGCATCGCGGCACTGGTTTCGGCCATCCTGATTCTAAGACAGGCACCATTCAGGGTTTTGCGCAGGCCTGGTTGAGCGTGGGAGCATCGATCGCCGAGCGCAAATCGCTGATGAGGTCATCGACCGACTCCAGACCAACACTAAACCTGACCAGCTGCTCGTCGATTTTCAAGCGTGACTTGTCTGCATCGCTCATCCATCGGTTGGTCGTCCACCATGGCATGCAAGCCGTGGTTTCGGTGCCTCCCAGACTTGGAACGTCGCTGACAAGATCGAGCCGGCGCAACAGCGCAGGCACATCGACGTTGCCAGCAAAGCGAACTCCAACCATTCCTCCATAACCAGAGAAATGTCTTTGGGGCTTGCTGTTGAGAATCGAGCCATGGAAAACCTCACTGACGCCAGCAAGTTCACGCACGCGTCGGGCAAATTCCACTCCGTTCTCGTTGTGTGCGCGCATCCGCACCTGGAGAGTGCGTAATCCCCTGAGCAACTGCATGCAGCCGGCCGTCGACAAGAATCCACCCACGTACATCGCCGTGGTCGCCAACTGCTCGGAAAACTCCTGCGAGCAGGCAACAACACCGCAAACCAAATCTGAATGACCGTTCATGTATTTGGTTCCACTCTCGATCACAACATCGACACCTTGCAGATAGGGTCTGCAATTCACAGGACTGGCAAAGGTATTGTCGCAAATCAACATGGCCGTGCTGACTTTTTTGGCTTCGAGTGCCAAAGAAAAATCTTGCGGAATGCAAAACGGATTCGAGATGCTTTCAAAGAACAGCGCACGGGTGTTGCTCTTCACGCACTTATGCCAATCAGACAATGGCGCAAAAGTTGTTTCTATTCCCCATTTGCTCAGAATTTTCTGCGCCAGCCCTTGCGATGTTCCATAACAATTTTCCTGCACGAGAAGGTGGTCACCCGGGCGCAGGATTGTGGTCAGCACCGCATGAATTGCCGCCATTCCAGAGGCAAACACCTGAGCAGCAGGAGTGCGATGCAGAGCAGCAACCAGCGCACAGATCTCTTTGTGGTTGTTGGTGTTTGACAAGCGCGAATAGACAGGCAGATCATCCACCGATGGTGTTGAAAACGTGACCGACTGTTCGAGCGCTCCCACAAGTCCTCCACCCAGACGGTGTTGTGCACCGGCATGCTGAAGGAGAGTTTCAACACTGCGCTGTTCCAGTGGCTGCGGTTTTTCAGAATTCACGCTCATTCAAAAATCTCCATAAAAAATTCTTTCAGGACACAATGCCAAACACTGGGACTGAAGGAGTCATGGGCTCAACAACAACCAGTTCCGCAAGGCATTGGTTGCTGAGGCCATGTGATGGCTGACGAAGTAAAAGTTCACCTGAATAGCGCGCGCCTGTGACTTTGACTCTCAGCTGCTGATCGGCAAACGCGGAAAGCAAAGAAAAGCTGTGTTCGAATGGCAGGCGCAAATCAATCGGAGCGGTGGTCAGAACCCTTTCTGGCCCCAGAACAACAGCGCCGACACAAGGAATTCGCGCGAGCATCGCAGAAATTTCAAAAAGGTTGACAAGCTCGTGGTCGTAACGGCCACCCCAAGCACCATGAACGGTCAACCACATCTGACGCGCGGGCTCTTGCGCGTGGCGCAGGTCGTATTCGAGCAGCGACATCATCGCAGCACAATCGGAAAAATCCTTGTCAGCGGCATAGAAATGTTCCCTCCAACGGCCTTCAAACCTGGCTGCGGTGTTCTTCAGAATTTCGATGCCGTGTTTGCCCAGTGAATCGCCATCTCCGCACCAGACAATGTTGTGCACTCGGTCTGCATCAGGTTCAGGCAGAGCATCGAACCACTTCAAAAAAGATTCCAGACCAGCATCGGCAATATAAACGTTCGCAGGTGTTGCATGTGTTTTGGGATAATTGTGCGGTTGCCAAAACGGCCAATGAGTATTGATTTCACTGTTGGCCATGCGCGAAGGACCGGCCAGAAAGATTTTGGCTTCGAACATGAGGTTATCCCCCTTTGTGAGTCCCCGGTTTGAAGTCGAGCTCAACAGGAAGTCCAGCTTGTTGCATGATAATAAGCGCATTTGTGGTTGGACAAGGTCCGGGTCGGAGAAGATAATCAAATTCCAAGGTGCCCCGCTCGCCAACCGTTTCACGCAGGTGAAAATTGCGCACGCCCGCCACTTCTTCTTCAAGGCTCGTGAGCGCCAGGTCGTGCGTGGTCAGCACACCAAATGCGCCAGTGCGCAGCAAGGCCGAAATCACCTGCCATGATCCCAGGAAGCGTTCGCGATTGTTGGTTCCGCGAAAGATTTCATCAATCAGGAATAATTTGTTCTGCCCGCTGTTTGTGTTTTTGAGCCGTTCGAGGACCAAAGCCAAGCGTTTTACTTCCGCGTAAAAATAGCTTGCTCCCGATTCGAGCGAGTCTGAAACCTGGATGGCACAGAGAATTTCGACGCGAGGCAAAGACATTTTCTGCGCACAGACCACGCAACCCATTTGCGCCAACAAGGCATTGAAGCCTATCGCACGCAACAAGGTGCTCTTGCCGGCCATGTTGCTGCCTGTGAGCAACACGCAACGTTGCTGGCTGTCGAGCTGCAGATCATTGCCGACCCGATGGTGGGCTGGAATCAGTGGATGCGAGATCTGCAGCGCTGCAACGCCATCGTCGGTGAATTCGGCTTGGCTGAACTCGGGATTTTCAAGCTTCACCCGCGCCAGAGCACAGGCAAAATCAAAATCCACGACATCGTTCCACCAATCCTCAAAGCGACCCTCGAGCGCGCGGTGAGCCATGAGCGTCACAGCGAATGTGATGGCATCGTAAGGAACGATGGCATTGAGCAACAACCAGACAATCGGGTTGCGCCGCACTTCGCCCAATTCGAATGTGAGGCGCAAAAAGCGAAAACGCCGGCCCGCGGCCACCGGCACCAAGGATTGCCTTCGCGCCGCTTCGGGCAAACACCTGTGCACATCCTCAAGCGCATTGAGCACCTTGAGTTCCCGCAATCCAAGCGAGCCGCTCGACATTTGCACGCGTCGCCGCCAGGTTTCCCAAAAAGCAGCACTCACGAGCAAAATCGGGATGAAAATAGAGAGCGGGCGCGACAGCGCGAGTGTGTCTGCACTGTCGACAAACGACAGCAGGTTGGGCAAAAACAGGCCCGTCCATACCCCGAGCTGAACCACAACACACAACCACAACACGGCTTCCAAAATATTCCTGCGCGCCACCGGTGAAAGTGTTTCGTCAGAAGACGAGTTGTCTGCTTCCTTGCCGGCTTCGCCATCATCGGCAACTTTCACCAATTCACCCGCCCAGCTGCCAAAGCGATAGGATTCCCACCGACGCAATGCCTTGCTCTGGCTGGAAAGCTCTTCAATCCGTTTGCGGCGGGTTGCCAGTTCGTCGACCGTGAGCGGCGACTGTCCACGCATCAGCAATTCGTTCTTCAGGCGTGCGCTGCCTTCCTCAAGGGTGCAGGTGTCGAGCCACAAGGACGGAAGGCCGGCCAGATCAAAATCGCTTTTGTAGGGATGTTCTTTACTTTGTTCATCTTGTTGCGCCCAAAGCGCAGTGGAATGCTGCGAACGGATTTGCCGAAGCGCATTCCAGTCGCGCTCGAGTCGCTGAGATTCAGTGGCAAAGACACCCGCCAAGCCTTCGCAGCGGGCGCGAACACGTTTGAGCTTCTGATGCACCGCTGACAACGAAAAGAAAACGACAAAAAAGCCAAGCCAGCCCAAAAACACCTGCGAAGCATCCATCTTGCGATAGAAACCAACCAGGACCATGACAAGAACGACTGCCAACAAAAGCCGCACAAGAGCAAAGCGATCTTCGCGCGTCGACCACACGTCGAGTCTTTTCGCCACACGCGACTGTGCTCGGGAAAGGCGCGACAATTGGGCATCGAACTGGGCTTGACGGGATTCAGTTTGCAGGGGTGAATTCATGGCGATGGACCTTTGCCTGGCGATTGTTCAGTCGAGCATCATACACCGTGTGTATGGCAATTGCACAGGAAGGTCAGGTGGGACTCAAGGAATATAATTCAAGTGGACGGTGATGGTGTCGGTGCTGCTGTTGAGAATTCGGGTGGCCGTGCAACGGGTGTGGGTTTTTCGAAAAAGCGAGAGCAACGAGATCAATTTTCTTATTTCAAATAAGGTCAAATCTTTGGCTTCATGCCACAGCAAATACTTTTATCATGAAGCTGGAATTGAACTCTGAAGTGGCCAAACATGTGAGCAGGTGAGGGAGAACAACTTGCAAGAATTCATCTCAAAAAGAATGACTCTGCTGCTCGTCCAGTTTCTTCCATTTGCGTTTCTTGGATGCGTCCAACCCGAC
Organism: Pseudomonadota bacterium; assembly: GCA_039799985.1. Taxonomy (GTDB): domain Bacteria; phylum Bdellovibrionota_B; class Oligoflexia; order Silvanigrellales; family Silvanigrellaceae; genus RFOM01. Next base: position 10,168 of record JBDLRR010000388.1, read on the forward strand.
AATTCCGTGCGGCCGGTGGCAAAGTCCACCCCTGCCAAAATCGGCCCCGTCTCGACCGCGGCTGCGGAACCAACCCAAACAACCACTGGCAACAGCGCCAGTGTCACCGGAAGCTGTCCGGCCGGAAGCGAATCCGCGAAAGCGGAACTTCGGGACTGCTGCCGCACGCGAAATTGGGGAAAGGCATGTGACGGCGGTTGTTGGGCTGCAGGCGTAGGCGAAAAGCTCGCGCAAATGTGCAACGGCTCAAAGTCAGCAGGAAATGACTGCGCACAGAGCCCGGACAAAAGTAAATCCGGCGAATGGTGCAACTTTCATTACAACCGCAGATATTGTGGGATTTCGGATTCCGAATGGCTGGCAACATGCAAGTCATCATCAGCTCAAAACACCCCCCAAGCACCATCAAACGACTGCGGATCAAGCCCTGCAAAAACTCAAACCCGTGACTGGTGCAACTTTCATTACAACCGCAGATACTGCGGCATCTCGGATGCTGAATGGGTTCAAACCTGCACACCTGCAGCCGCAGCCACAACAGCACCAGTGCCGTCGCCCACCGCCACTGCAACAGCCAACAGCGCAGCAACTGCTCCTTGCAAGACAACCCAAAACCGCGGTTTTCCTTATCCTCCCTGTATGCAACGCAAAACAGCAAAGCTCTGCGAAGAAGGGACTGAGGGAAAAGAAGAAGGAAAATATTGCGTTTGGACGGGACCCTGATTGAAAGATATGGTGCGAAACTTCTTTTCACCTGACTCAGGAACCGTGTCGCAATGAAAACGCCATCTGAAAATCCACCCCTCGGAAAGAACAACGAACTTCCGGCTCTTCACATCGCAATTGTTGGAACAGGTTGCACAGGATTGCGAATTGCTCATCTGCTTTGTCTTTGGCAACGCGAAAATCCCGAGGCTCGAAAAATCAGTATCAAACTCTTCGAAGCCGAACATAACGTCGGAGGCTTGCTGCAAACCCGCAGGCTCGCATCGGGTTTGAAAATTGAATGTGCAGCGCAAGGAGTGCTTGCCAGCAGAAAAGCTTTTATCGACACGCTCAACGAACTCAACCTCACTCCGTCCGACGTGATCTCGCCTTCTCCAGAACGGACCCATCAAACACGCTTTGTTATTTCTCCCTCGGGACGCCCGGCTGCACTCACCGGTCCACTCTCGCTGCTGCGCTCGGGCGTGTTGAACTTCAGTGAACTCGTGCGCGCTCTGCTCGAGATTTTCGTCAGACCAAAACTTCCTCCTGACAATCACGAAACGCTTTACCAGTTTGCAACGAGACGATTTGGTAAAGCCGTTGCAGAAAACCTGATGTTGCCGATGGCGACCGGAATTTGGGGTGGTGGAGCAGAGTCGCTGCTGGTGCGTCATGCTTTTCCATTGCTGCCTGAAATGGAAATCAAACATGGCAGCGTTGTGCGCGGACTTCTTGCAAAAACGCTCACGCAAAAAAAACAGCTTCCGTCCTCCCCCTCAGCACAAGCATCACAACAGTGGCCCAAGGGACTGCTCAGCTTTCCGAACGGCATGCAGACGCTCGTTGAAACTTTCCAAAGCAAATTAATAAGGTGGGGCGAGGAAAATCCGGGTGCACTTGAGTTTCTTCACAGCCACCCCGTGGAGTCTATCCAGACAGCAACAAACAATCGCATTCGGCTCAATGCCGCGCGTGAATTCGATGCTGTCTTTTGGACCGCCGTGCCCTGGAAGGCGCAAAATCTGCAATGGGACATTCCCGAGGCCGCGAGCGATTGGCAGCGCTGGATTGCGGCTCCAAGCCATTCGCTTGTGGTCGTCAATGTCGCAGGCCGCAAATCACCCAGCACCCAAAATGGTTTTGGTGTTTTGGCCCGGCGAGAATCAACTGCCTTGCTGGGTGTGCTTTTTGTTCACTCCATTTATCCGCAACATGTGCCCGAAGGTTTCTATTCGTATCGTGTTCTCATCGGCGGAGACAGATGTCCGGAGGCCATCGGTTGGAGCGACGAAGAACTGCGCAAGTATACGCTCGCGGAATTGAATCGGTTGGAACTGCTCGATGCGCATCAAGAACCGGAAGACATTCAAATCGTCCGCTGGCAAAACGTGGTGGGCATCGCCGATCGGAATCACGATGAAAGGCTCAAATCACTTTGGCGAATCCAGGCACGCTACCCTGGTCTTTATTTCGCCGGCATCTACAAAAAAGGCGTTGGGGTTGCAGATGCATTGCAAAGCGCCGCGGATGCTGTTCAGGAATGGAAAATGAACGAGACAACAGTCGACCAAGGCACAAGGGCATAAAATAAGCGTTCCGCTCATGCCTTGCGTCACTGATATTGTCGAGCTGGGAGGCTCAAAGACCTTCACACTGAAGCGGGCTTGTGTCTTTGAGGTTGTTGATCTTCACACCGGCCTGCACGAGGCGCAGGTGAATTCCGGCCAATTGACTCGATGAAAGCTCTTTCTCGCGCGACAGAATCCAGATCGGTGCATTTCCGGGTGTGACGACAACCGCGTATTCGTAATTGTCACCGAACTCGGTCACAACGTAATTGACTCCACCAAATGTGATTGGAGAAAAACTCACGCTCAAACGACTGGGCTTTGCGGGATCTCCAATCACCGCCTTGCCTGTTGCGGTCGAGACTCCTCCATCAAACTCATAGCAGGTGTTCACGACTTTGATTGTTTTAGAGTCGATTGCCGAATACTCGGCCTTGGCACACTT
>JBDLRR010000389.1:0-15990 GCA_039799985.1 Pseudomonadota bacterium
CAGGTCTCCCGGATAACCATAGACTTGAACAACCGCGTTGTAACAAAACAATTCCTGTCCAACGTATTTCGATTTTTCGTTCAAAACAGACAAATTCGCCTCAAACGAGTACGTACTGCGATCGTACTTCAAAAAAACCAAACCAATGGTTGCTCCCTTGGTGACAAAATAATTGTCTCCAAATTCGTTTACTTGAGCCTCTGAATTGTAGCGTCGATTTTTACAGGCGACGAGCGGAAGCGAAAGAACTAAAACAGTCATCAAAGTCCGAACCATCAATTCACTCATGTTCGATTTCTCCAGAATGAGAGCTTCACACTCACTGTTCAAGGTACATCAGGCATCAAAGAACATTCAAATTAAAAGTCCTTCCGGGGAGTCAAACTCAACACGGATGGCTGTTTACGTCCTTTAACAATGTTGAAGATCAGATCTGACGTCAACGTTTTTAGAATGGTCGGAGAGTCGCATAACTGAGGTAATATTCGACTTCAGCCATAATATCGCGATGACAATCTCATCGCCGAAGATGAGGCGGACTCTTCACGTATAGAGCACGTCCGGAGTTCAGCTCAGCCGCAGAGTTTTCAGTTCGATTAGCTACCGAAAATACTGGCAAAAAAACAAGAACCACCAGAAATAGCAAGGACGCCCTTGGGTTCCAGTGTAAATTCACCGATATCCAGCAAAGTGAGCGAAAAAACGCGCTGCGGAGGCGATTGTGAAAACTTTAAAACTCATCGGATGCTTCCCGATTCTCGCTCTTGTTTGCTGCAGTGCAGGAACCCAAGTGGGCGGCATTGACTCCCAAAAACCTGCGGTGGATGCGGGAGGAGTGTTAGAACAGACGAGCGGCGCTGGCGACTTGATGAGCGAAGCAGTGGACGGTCAACCTGCATACGGCTTAACTGCAACACCGCTCTACACGAAAGCCCTGACGGAAGCCGACATCTCCCGCATCTTTGGGGTGACCGCGAGCCAACCCGTCACAAAAACTGTGTTTGAGAACTTTCTCAAAAACAAGGTAAAGGTCGCGCCCGCAGATGCGACGCAGACTGCAAAATCGTTTTTGTCGGTCGCATCAGCCGCATTCATTCCGGACGACCAGAAACGAAAAGATCTTGCGGCTGAGGGGTTAACAGACGCTCAAATCACAGACGGTCTTCTGCCACGCGAGTACCTCACCTATCTGCGCGTTGCCCATGGCGGCGGACGCTGTGTGAACGCAAAGGCAGGCAGTTCTACATGTCCGGCGCTCGTCCGTGACTTTCAAATGTCGATCATCACCAGTGAAAATGCAGTCTTCAACATTCGATTTGCGAGCGACAAGGACAGCCAGTACGAAAACACGCTGACCATTCACCGAGAGAGCCAAGCAAACAGACAGCTGTTTCAGTACATTGGACTGGGGCTTGGCCTTGACGGAAATCCCCTCAAAAAGGTTGTTATCGATCCCGCCGTTCCTGCAATGTGTTCCGAGCTTGAAAGCATGTTGGGCAGTAGCCCGGCCTTGGAGAATTTTTTATCCCAGACCGTGAAAGTGAACCCGACAGTTGCTCAGGTCACCGCAAGACAGTGGGGCTCTCGTATTTCTGAAATTTCAAACGGGGTAACATATGAATACGGCTTCGCGCCGTTTCTGGAGGGAAAGCTTTGCTCGAGGATAAATAAGGGTATGTGCTACTCAGACGATCCGAAAATGACAGCACGGTTGGAGCAGGTGGTTCCAGGTTTTCTCAGGAAGACTTCGTTCAACTGTCATGAGATTGCAAAGGCCGTGAATGTTCTTACAAGCATGCCTGCTGTTGAGCCCCTTGATTTTAGCAAGCCTTTGGCCCTTCCCTATGATCAGACGTCTCTTAACCTAACAGCAGACGAACTCTTTGACTTCTTTATTGCACTTGGCAACGCTCTTACAAATCAACCGAACGCCACTTTTGCGGACACGCTTCCTCAGTCTGACCTTGATGCCCTCAACAGGTCTGGAATCATGAACCCAGAAAATCAGATGACGTCTCAAACAAATCTCTATTTCATGAACCGGTTTGTTGGGCGCTGAGTTTCATATTTTGCCGGAGCTCTGTTTGGCCCTCGGAGCAAAATTCATAATTAAAAAACCCTCGCAATTTCTCGAATTCACCTCAAAAGAATTAACTCAAACAGCATATTTCTGACGGTTCTAAGCCTTCTTATTTCCCACCAGTCATGGAGCTCCACAAGGGTTGTTCCTGAAGTCGGATGACGAGATTTCCGTCATCCTGCAAAATCATGGTGGCACCCGTCTTTCCCCCTGTGTTGGAGTTCCAGAGTGGAGTGCCGTTGCGGTAGACAACCAGGTTTCCGTCGTTCTGAAAAACGGCGACATTTGCACCACTCTGTCCGGTTGCCGAACTCCAGATCGCCGACGAAGTGCGGGTATTGTACAGCACGAGATTTCCGTCAGCCTGAAACACCAAAGAGTGTCCTTTTGAACATGAGTAAACAGGCTGGTTGGACACGAATTGATATCCAGCATTGAACGTGGTCAATGTACATGCAGGGGAACTGGCCGTCGGAGAAGTGGACGGCGCGTTTTGGGGTGTTGCCATTGGACTTGTTGAATTGCTCGCAGGCGGAGTTGCGACAGTAGTTTTGTCTGGCAATGGATTCGTTGTGGATGCGATGGGTTGAACTTTTTCAACCTCAACACACTTTGTTCCGCTGGGAACTGGCTTGAGATTGCTCACCTGATTGAAAACATTCGAGTTGAACTCAGCAGGGTTTTTGTCGTTTTCGTAGTTCCAGGCAATGAGTCCGTATCCTCGGGCATAGATGTAATGCTCACGGATGAATGGTTGATCCGGATACGACTGCCGAACTGCAATTGTGTCGAGTCGACCTGCAGGGCCCCAATCGTAATCCTTGACACGCCAGAGGAACGTCATCACACGCTGGCGTCCTGCACCAATGGGAACGTCTGTGCAGGAGTCCCAATTGCCACCATAAACAGTGTGATCGGTTACGATCGAATCGCCGGGTTTCCAAATGCGCGCCAACCATCGACCATCTGCATATCGACTGTATTTATAGCCCGGAGTCCACCAGCAGTTGTCATATGTGATCTGAATGGATTTTGAATCCCAATCCAGTCTTTCCCAGCAGCGGGTGTCTTCTCCTTTGACGTAATATGCACGACCCGTATCGGCTTGTGCACGGGTGACAAACCAATTCAGATTGTGTCCGCCTGTGTGCGCAATGCTGCAACCGACTGTGCGACATGCGGCAAGCCAATCCAACGAATCGATATACTCGGGTGGCGAGTCCTGAGTTTTTGGAAAAGATTTATCTGCCGAGTGTATACCAAATTGAACTGACGCGACGTTTGCAGAGCTCTTGTCTGCCGATGAGGCTGTCGTTGCGTTTTGCTTTACCGTGACGGATTCTGGAGAGTTCGAATTGAGCAAGCCGCTGCAGGCTGTCTGAGCAGTTCCCAAAGAGATGCAGATTAAGAGCAAATGCTTCATTTTTTCTCCACCAATCACAGCGTCGATTCGAGCAGTATCGGCAGTTTAGAAAATATTTTTATAAACCAACAACAACTGACTGTTATTATGGTCGTTTACCTTCAAATTTTATGGGTTTGCCGAGACTCACGTCGTGCCAAATTCAACGACCAGAGTTGCCTCAAACAAAGGCGTTACCTATTTGCCGTTGTGGAATCCCCAAACCTTTCAGGTATGATCCACAGCACCTTCAATTTCGGGAGAACAAATTATGTTTGGCATCCAATTCCGGACACGCAAAGCTTCAAGATGTGCAAATCCCGTAAAACTTCCAACAGCGATGACTCTCTGTTTGACTTCGACCGGATTGGCTCTGTCGCCCTTCCACGCCAATGCCCAATCCATCGACAACACGCTGGCTGCAGGATTCGCCCGCGAGAGCATCACGCCCGACGTCAATGATCCCAAACACCCGATCTGGATTGCAGGATTCGGGCAAAAACGACAGGCCAAATCGGTGCACGACACACTTTATGCAAGCGCAATTGCACTCAGCAATGGCAGCAAAAAAGGCGTCATGGTCGCACTCGATGCCATCGGTTTCATGCACAACGACATTCTCGACATCCGCGCCCGGGTTCAAAAAGAACTTGGCCTCGATTTCGTGATCATTTCATCAACCCACAGCCACGAGGCACCTGACCTGATTGGTATCTGGGGACCCTCTTTGACGAAAACAGGTGTCGACTCGAAATACCTCTCGATGGTCAAGGAGCAGTCAGCAAAGGCGATCCGCGCAGCAGTGGCGCGACTTGAACCGGTGCAGGTTCGCCGCATGGAACTCAACAACGTGGGCGCAGACGTCTTGGTCGACACCCGCATGCCGCAAGTTTTCGACTCAAACGTGAGAGTTCTTCGTTTTGTTCAACCTGCAAGCCAACAGACTCTGGGAATGCTGGTAACGTGGGCCAACCATCCTGAAGTTCTTTGGAACGCAAACACCGCTCTCACGTCGGACTTCGTGCATTATCTGCGCGCCGGCATCGAGGAAGGAATTGTCTACGACAACGCGACGCTCAAACCAGGTGTCGGCGGACAAGTGGTATACATGAACGGCGCCCTCGGTGGCTTGATGACCACACTCGATGACACTCCGGTTGTCGACACCGTACTGAACCAAACTCTTGTGACACCCAGCTTTGAAAAAGCGAGGTCAGTGGGCTACCGGGTTTCCGAGGCAGTCCTGAATGCCATTGCTTCAGGTGTAGAACAAGATCTTGCCGACAGCACTCTCGCGTGGACTGCAAAGTCGATTCTTCTTCCGGTCGACAATATCAAATTCCGGGCTGCGGCTCTTTTGAGGATTATTCGTCGGAAATTCGAATCCGGCTTCAAGACGCGCAGCGAAGTGGGACTTCTACAATTGGGCGACGTCTGGATTGGCACCGTTCCCGGCGAGCTTTATCCCGAGATCGCCAACGGCGGAGTGGAAACACCGGAAGGAAACGACTTCAAGCTCACAGAACCAGTGGAGGTCCCACCCCTGCGCAGCGTCATGAAGGGCCGGATGAACATGCTCATTGGCTTAACCAACGACCAAATCGGCTACATCGTTCCGCGCAGCCAATGGGATGAAAAAGCGCCTTTCACATACGGAGAAAAGAGCGCGCCTTATGGAGAGGAAAATTCGCTGGGTTCAAACACGGCGCCCATCATCCACAAATCGCTTTTGGACATTTTCAACGCCACCAATTGAACAAGCTAAAATGGAACACACAATGATCAACAGAATTCATCGATTTCAAGCTTTACCTTTTGCCTTGCTGTTTGCCGGCTGCGTCAGTTCGTCCGATACGAACAAATCAGAGCAGGGAGTTCAAGCAGCTGAAGCTCAAGTCTACCGCTTCAAGAATCTCAACCCGGTTGGCGTCAGTCGCTTTCCGCGCGATTTCTCATACTCAGAAGGAGGTTGGAGTGGTGCGAGCAGGGTTCAACCCTCTCGTGGTTCCTACAGCCGCGATGAATTCTGGACCATCAACGATCGTGGTCTCAACCTCTACCTCGAGCCCAAAGACTCCACCAAGGAAGCTAAATTCAAGGAAGGCGACCGCTATTTTCCGCTCCCGAATCATCAACAATCTATCTTCAAAATCAAACTCAATGCAGGTGGTCAGGGAGTGGTGGTTGAACGCCTTGGAATCCGTGAAAACGGAATTCCAGTGAATGGATTGCCTTCGGCTCTTGCCAATCTGTCGACCGGCGAACGCGGTTGGGAAATCAAGCCCGGTTCAAACGTATTCAGTGCATTGCCGGGTTCCTTGCAAGGCTACGACTTCGAGGGCATCGCCCAGACTTTCGACGAAAACAACCAACGTGAATTCTGGTTTGTCGAAGAATACGGGCCTTCGATTTTGAAAGCTGGATCTTCGGGAAACATACTCCGCCGCTGGAGCCCCGCGCCGAATTTCAAACCACAATCATCAGGCTTGCCTTGGGCTCTGCGCCATCGTGCAGACAACCGCGGATTTGAAGGCGTTGCCGTGTCGGGTCAATTTGTTTTTGCAGCGATGCAAAGCCCGTTGAACCCCGATGGTGGCGCGTCGGGTGAAAAGGGTCACGGCAATCGGGAAACTCCTTTGCACCGCATCATCCGGCTCAACAAGAAAACAGGAATGATCGAACAGTTTGCATACAATCACACCAAAGAATCGGTTGAAGCAGGAAGCAAGCACCAGGATGTAAAGATCGGTGAACTGGCCCCGCTCGATGAGTCTGGTCAGCGCTTTCTGATTCTGGAGCACAGTGCCAAGCGTCGGCATATGGTAGTTGTTGAGGCAAAAATCACCGACAAGACAACCCGCCTGAACGACACCGTTGCTTACGAAGCGGGCAAAACGCCGTATACCGAACTTGAAACACGGGTCGTTGCCGATCTTGCCCCTGCCCTGAGGGGCTACACTCTGCCTGAAAAGGCCGAAGGAATCAGTGTCCTCAACGAGAAAACAATCTTGATTGTGTTTGACAACGACCACTGCATCGAGCCGATTCTGGCAGGAACTTCTGCACCAATAGAGTGCGAAAATTTGGCCGTGACAGTGACCTTCCCCGAGCCACTGTTCACGGCAAAGTGATTTTGTAACGTTGCTTCGTCATCGATGAACCTGCAGAAGCCTCTTCACAACAAGGCCGGGTGACAAACCCGGCTGCTTCTGATATTTGCGATCAACCTTGGCAAAGAGGTCCCTGGAATGAAAAAGGTTACGGTTTATTCGACACGCGCGTGCCCTTATTGTGTCGCCGCCAAGACACTTCTGAACAACCTGCAGGTTGGATTCGAAGAAGTTTTTCTGGATCATCAGCCTGAGCTCTGGAGCAAACTGAGCTCCGAGAACAACGGTTGGCGAACGGTGCCGATGATCTTTGTCGGCAACGAGTTCCTCGGCGGCTACACCGACATCAAATCACTTCACGATGCCGGTCAGCTTCTTCCCAAAATCTATTCACCTTGCTGAGGGCCACAGGCATGCACATTGCACGACTATTCAGGCGTCTGCAGTTGTGTCTTTTGCTTCTCATCGGACTCATTTCTTTACCGGGTTGTATCTACAGACTGGCAAACCTCGAGCGCATGCCTTCTACCAACCCACGCACACTTTACATACGCCCCATCGACGACAACACCTCACGTGCCGGACAAGCCCCAAAGCTGATGGGCGCACTTCGGAGATTGCTCACGCAAGACCGCGCATTTATCTTGACCGACCTGGAAACCGCACGTTGGGGTCTTGAGATCCGAATTCTGGAATCCGGACGTTCGATCATTCGCGTCGAAAAATGTGATCAGGGCAACGAAATCCTGGCCAGCGGAGCAGTTCCTTGTGGCCGCGTTTCAGCGGGAGGCAAGCTTCCCGATATTTCTGCCGAAGAAGAAGTATCGCAAATGTCTGTCGATGCACGCGCCATCGATCTGCAAACTGGAGCCGTTCTTTTCAATTTGCAATTACCCAATCTGACGACCGGCGCCTACAACATTGTTGGCGATGGCACCGTGCGTGCCTCGATGAGCAATGCACAAGGGTTGCATGCCTTGCGCTACATGGAAAACAGCGCCAATGCCGTGGAGTCTCTGGCCAACACGGCAGCCGCACGAATTTATGAACAACTTGTCAATTTGTCTCCACCTTCACCGTCACTCTAATGCCCAGGAGTTTCATCCATGTTTGTTGAACGCGTCCGCCGCCACGAGAACAACCTCAAATCCATTGCGACCGCGGTTCGTAGTCTTGGGATGGATGCTGTCCTGAAAGCAAAATCCGGGCACGTCGGACTCCCTTTGGGTGGTGCAGATATCGGCACGTTTCTCTACTTTGCTGCAATGCAGCATGCTCCGAAAAACCCGGCATGGTTCAACCGCGATCGCTTTGTTCTGTCTGCTGGTCACGGTTCCATGTTGCAATACGCTCTGCTGCACATGGCCGGTTATGACGTGAGTCTGGAGGACATCAAAAACTTTCGTCAGCTGGGCAGCAAGACTCCCGGACATCCCGAGTTTGGTCACACCGCGGGTATCGAATGCACCACAGGTCCTCTGGGGCAAGGAATTGCCAATGCCGTTGGCATGGCCCTCGCCGAACGCATGTTGGCAGCACGCGTCAACAACAACGGACACACGCCAATAGAACACATGACATGGGCCCTGATGGGCGACGGCTGTTTGATGGAAGGAATTTCCAGCGAAGCCTGCAGCCTTGCCGGACATCTGAAACTCGACCGACTGATTGCTTTTTATGATGCCAACAACATCACCATCGACGGCACAATCAACATCGCATTCACAGAAAACGTCAGCATGCGATTTGAAGCGTTTGGATGGCGAGTCCTGCACGCCGATGCGCACAATTTTGTTGAACTTGCCAAGGCAGTCGATACCGCCCAGGCGGAAAACAAGACATCTCCAAAACCAACCATTGTCGTTTGCAAAGGCATCGCCGGCAAAGGCTCACCCAAATGGGAAGGCAAAAACAAAATCCACGGCAACCCGATGTCGGCAGAAGATGTGATCGACGCCAAGAAAAATCTGGGCCTCACCAACACGGAGCCATTTATTGTTGACGACAGCGCATATCGTGCGGCTCAAGCATGTCTTGCAGATCATGCAGTGAAAGCATTTGAAGACTGGACACAACGCAGTGAAAAAATGCTCGCTGACTGGCGCAGCAAAAATCCTGCAGCCCTTGCCACGTGGGAAGCACATACCTCAGGCACAGCCAACGTCGACGCCGCTGATGCACTGTGGGATTCGTTGGGAAGCAAAATGGCGACGCGCGTTGCCAGCGGAAAGGCACTGACCGCACTGGCAGATGCAAATCCGACCCTGGTTGGCGGCAGCGCCGACCTTGCGGGCAGCAACAACACCACACTTGCCAATTCATCGTTTGTTCAAGCCGGAGAATATGCCGGACGCAACATCCACTTCGGTGTGCGTGAACATGCCATGGCAGCCATTTGCAACGGCATGGCTCTGCATGGTGGCTTTCGCCCCTACTGTGCCACATTCGCTGTGTTCTCGGACTACATGCGTCCATCCATTCGTCTCGCAGCACTGATGAAAGTGCCAACCATTTTTGTTTTGACCCACGACAGCTACGCCGTGGGCGAAGATGGCCCAACTCACCAACCTGTCGAGCATGCTGCCAGCTTGCGGGTCATACCCAATCTTGAGGTGCTTCGCCCCGCGGATGCACGCGAAACATTGATGAGCTGGGAATTGGCCATGACCCATCAAACAACCCCAACGGCGTTGCTCCTCACCCGCCAGGATGTTCCTTCGTTGGACGATCTTCTTGCAACTCCACGTACTGCGGAAACAGTCGCCGAAGGAATCCGGACCGGAGCCTATGTCTTGAAAGACTTCGATGCTCCAAAGAACGCACAGCGGGTCATCATGCTCGCTTCGGGTTCGGAAGTGTCTGCAACTCTGAAAGCAGCCCAGTGGCTACAGGAACAAAAACTCGAAACGCTTGATGGCGAAGGTGTTCAGCTGAATGTGCGCGTGGTGAGTTGCCCTGCGCCTCAAAAACTCGCGGCGGATGCTCTTGCGCTTGCAAAATTGGTTCCCGAAACTGTCACCGCCATCGCAGTTGAGGCCGGTGTTGCGCAAGGCTGGGCCGAGATTGTCGGAAGACGCGGAGCTGTTTTTGCAATGAGAGATTTTGGCGCTTCAGCGCCAGCCGACACTCTCACACGTGAGTTTGGCTTTACCCAGGAAAGCATTGCTGCCAGAACACTCCATCACCTCAAACTGCGGCCGAGGTCCAACTGATCGAGCCGGTAGATACTTTCATCAAAACCGAAATGAGTTTGTCGAGGGCAATGGGTTTGGCGATGTAATCGTTCATCCCGGCCCTCAGACAGGCTTCTTTGTCGGTGGTCAAGGCTCCTGCGGTCATGGCCACAATAACGGGCTGTGTGATGCTGGAATTGGCCCGAATGTGTCGCGTCGCCTCCAGACCGTCCATTTCCGGCATCTGGATATCCATCAACACCAGATCAAAAGATGCCAAATGCAATTCGGAAAGAACAAAATTTCCATTGCCCACAACAACAGCATCGTAGCCCAGTTTTGCCAACAGCCCCTTGATGAGTTTCTGATTCACCAGGTTGTCTTCTGCAACCAGAATCCTCAATGGGTACGCATTGGCAAATTCCGGCGACAAACATTGCACCTGAATGACCGAATCACGGGATTTAGAAATCTCTCTTTGCATCGGAAGACGCACAAAAAAAGTAGAACCCTGCCCCACAATACTTTCAGCCCAAATCTTACCGCCCAGGCTGTCAACCAACCTCTGACAAATGGCAAGACCCAATCCCGTTCCACCAAAACGACGCGTTGTGCTGGAATCTGCCTGGACGAACGGTCGGAAAAGCTTTGCGAGATTTTCGGCGGAAATGCCGATCCCTGTATCCAGAACGGAAAACTGAATCTGGGCAAACGAATTGAAATTTTCGCAAACTTCAACTGAAATCCGGACGTAACCGTGCTCTGTGAACTTGATTGCATTGTTGGCCAAGTTGAGAAGGATCTGGCGCAGCCGGTTGGGATCGGTGACCCATAGTCCCTGTGAGCCTTCGCTGGTTTTCAGCATCACCTCAATATTTTTCCGCCTTGCCAAAGGAGCGACGATTTTCACTATGGCATCGACACTTGTCATCAGATCCGTGGAACGGTACTCCAACTCGAGTTTGCCGGATTCAATTTTTGCAAAATCAAGAACGTCGTTGATGACATTCAGCAAAATGTCGCCACAGCTGCGGATGGTATCGACATACTCTTTTTGCTCGGAGCTCAAATATGTTTGAATCAACAAATCCGACATGCCAATAACGCCGTTCATGGGAGTTCTCATTTCGTGGCTGATGAGCGCAAAAAATTCTGAACGTGCCTTCACAGCCAATTCGGCAGTCTCTTTTGCCTGAATCAACTCAAGACTGTTTCTACGCATGTCAGCACGTGCAGAATCGAATGCAAGAGCCAAATCTTCAAGTTCATCGTTGGTACCGGTGGGGGAACATGCTTCCCATTCTTCCATGGGCAAGACGACCTTCTTACGCAAATCGAGAATCGGGCTGGCAAGACTGTCTCCAAAACGTCTGGCAAGAATCAACGCGACAATAGTGAGGGCAATCGTCAGTGCAAGAACCTCGGCAGAAATCCGAAAAACGGGCATAAAAAAGACCATCCGAGGAATTCCCATGTAAACGTGGGTCTGCAATTGCCTGAGATTTGCAAATTCTTCGGTTGCAGGATGTATGTCGGTGAAAAGTTCATTTGACGAAATCAAATCAGGATTTCCAATGACAATTCTTCCACCCATTGCGAGGGCCAGGCGAAGGTCGGTATCCTCTGAAAGCACAAACTCCCGCAGAACAGAAATCGGCAAGACTGCCACAACAGCCCCCTGAGTGGTTCCGTAGAGGCTGATGGGAGAGGAGATCAAAATCGAATCTCCGCCAGGAAGCAGAGAGATAAAGTCCATTGCTTGCGATGCCGCGCTGCGCAACACCTCTGCTGAAATTCCGGGAAATAATTCACTGGCCGTTGCAGATACAATCTGACCATTGAACCCGACAATAGCATTGTAGGAAAAGCCATTCGACTTTTTGGAATCCTGGAGAAGCCCAGGCAGATAGACTTTCTGGGCCTCCAAATCACTCAGACTATTGACAATGAGTCTGTTGCCACTCAAGGAGCTCACCGCATTCACAGCGGAGTCTAATCGGTTTTCAAGATCCATCAATGTCAGTTTGGATTGAAGTTTGATCGTTTTTTTGCTCTCTTCGGACACAATCACCGCGGCTCGACCACCGACCACCAAGAGCACGATAAGATGCGAAAGCAAAACAAAAGACGAAAATCTGCGCATCAGCTTGAGCCTGAGTTGTCCTTGCCGCGAACTCTCGTGCCATTTCACGGACGACTGCCCTGAGCGTCGGAAACAATTTCTCCACTGGAGTTGAATTTTGCCAAAACATAACAGTCAAGATTGTTCGCTTCATGTCTTTTGGGCGTAAATGGAGGATTCAGTGGACACGAGGCTCCCTCAAATGAATCAAGTTTTTCAAGGGACGACCTGATCTTTGTCCTGTCACCACTGTTGGCTTTACGAACTGCCAATGCCAACATGCGGGTCAAATCATAAGCATGTGCAATGCCCGCAAACGAATTGATTGCTGTGATTGAATCAATTTTATCCTCGCGCATCACCTTTTCTGCCAATAAAATTCTCTTTTTAAAACCAGATTCCAAGACAGAAAAAGGCTGAAAAAATTCAAGACGAATCTTTTTGAGCGCGTCTGAAGCCATGGAAAAAAAATTCTTCTGTGCGACACCCCAGTGTGACAGAATTTCAAAATTTGCCGAACGGGCAGCCATTGTTTTTATGGCCAAAGCTCCTTCGGGCGAGTTCAAAGCAATGATCACAACATCCGGTTTACTTTTCTGAATCGCTGATATCTGGACATTCACGTCGTTATCTGCACGGTCTATCCATTCCACTGCAACCGGCTTGAGTCCTCGATCTGCCAATTCTTTTGCCATAGACCTGTGGTTGCTTCGCCCCCACACCGTTGTTTCAAGCAGCAAGGCAATTCTGTTGCCTCGCTTGAGTGCTTCAGAAAGCAGAAAACGACCAACGTCTTGATCTCTTGCACCCAGTCGAAAAACAAAATTGGGAGCAAATCCATTCTCCACGAGCTCATTGGCTGCTGCCCATGGTATCAGGTAAGGAATTTTCTTTTCATGGATGTATTTCAATTCTGACAATATAACATTGCTATGAATCCCGCCCACGATACCGATCAGGTTTTCATACTCAGACAGCTCTTTAACATTCTCGATCCCGCGCAAAACCACACTTGCGTGATCTCTTGCCTCGATGCGAATTCTTCGGCCGAGAATGCCACCGGACGCATTAATCTCTTCTGCAGCAATCCGAACTCCACGCAATACCGCCTGCCCGGACGAAGCACCACCCAAAGTAAGATCAGCATCCACTCCAACAATCCAATCGTTGGTCAAACGATTGGAACGCAACGGTTTCGACTCTTGAGGCGCTGTTCCCGCAGAGGCCACCTCAAAGAAGAAGACTGCCAACAAAAGCAGAAATTTATTCTTGGCCCAAGTCAACATTTGCGGCACCTCTCAGGTCTGTGAAAGTGTCACAAAATGTCAGCCAACTGGAGAGCAGATTGTTTTTTTAAAGTGAATTTCTGGTTCCTCGACTGCAGCGAAATGCAAAACAGGAGAAAAAAATGAAAGACGAACAGACATTTGAAAAGAAAAATCCTGAAAGATCCACTCACAAAGCGGAAGATTCGATCGACCAAAATATACAACTCGAAATGAATTCCGCTCTTCAGAACTTTTCTTCTCAAGGCCTGCTTGATGTCTTCCTCGAGATGTTGACAGCCTTTAGGGACGAAAAAGAACTGCGTCTGCTGGATATCCAAAATTCATTGAAAACAAGAGATACGCAAAAACTGACACGAACACTGCATTCTCTGAGAGGTTCGTTTTTGTCTTTGGGAATCGATTCAATGGCAAGTTTGCTGATGGAATTGGAGCAGCAGGCACTCAGCCCCAGACCAGACTGGTCGTTGATAGAGAAACGTTCTATTCAACTGAGCTTAAGATACAGAATATTCGAAAAGATTTGCGACCATATTCTTCATTGAATTCAAAGCCAACAAATCTGAATAGAACCGGCTTATTAAAGACCATTACTCAACTCTTTAACCAAAATGCCGACCCTGTTCGAAGTGTAACAACTTCGGAGTTGATGTGAGACTTTTATCCGCGATGACAATCTCAATGTTCTTGTTGGCTGCGTGTTCTTCGCCTCCCGAGAACTTTACCGCCAAATCTCCCGGTTCTGACAACAAGAACACGGCCAACAAATCTGCAGCGGAAAGTGTCTCAGCGACTCCGATCGCCACCGCATCTGCAACTACAACTGCATCTGCGGTTACAAGCATCGAAAAATCTCAAGAATGCTGGTTTGCCGTCAGCGGCACCTACGTCGGACTGGGCGACTACAGCGATACTTTTCCGAAGACCTTTTCCGGCAACAAAATCGCGCCGGGCGAAGTCTTTGACACAGTCGGTGGAGTATTTCTGGCGGCCCGTGCTGAACCCTATGTCTACGGACAGGGCGGCAAGGAAATAGACAAAGCCGTAGACTTTACCTTCGACGGAATCGTTGTTCCTCCAGGCATGTCTGTCGAAATTCGTCCGTCTGCCGACGAGCCGGTCATACACCAAGGACAAGGACCGCTCATTGCCATTGCCGGAAGTGAAAGTGGCACAGGTTATGGCTCGCCGTTCACTTTCAAAGCTAAATATGATGCAGGGGGGCTCGCACACTGGCCCCAATGGATGCAGGACTACCTCAAGGAGTCCGGTGGTCGGGTCAAGATTATACCAATGCATCCGGGCAAATGGGTTAAGGTCTCGGTCGTGGACGGCGGTCGCTGCGCTGCGAATTAACGCAAAATAAGCCCGCTTTTTTATCATCTTACGAAAGACTTATTGTCTGATTCTCGGAGTTCGGCTAATCCACCGCTTTTGTCGCGGTCAGGACCGCCGAATTCACTCACAGCGAGGATCACTCATGAAGCCATCGATCTTCTTCACCGCAGCACTGACACTTCTTGGAGCATGCGGTACCAGGACGAACGACCAATCAAACCTGTCTTCCGATCGATTCGCTATTTCTGTTCTTGGAATTGAAATGGGTTCGTGTACCCAGGATGAGCTCAAAAGATTTGTCGCAGGAGAAACTGTTCCCGCGATTTCTGGCAAACTCCCCAAAGAGCAACAAATCGAACTTCGACAGAAATTCGCCCGCGTGATTCATGTTTCTTCAGCGCGCACCAACGATGCATTTTCTTCGCCTGCAGGCGCAGAAGTCCGCTCACTGCTCAGTGCGATTTTCCCGGCAAGCTACAGCGAGGCAAACGTCAAGATTGCTTTCGAACAAAGCGTCGCCGACGATGAATTTACGCTTCTTGAGTTTGTCAGCCTTTATCCTAGCAAAGATCTCAAGGTGAACGGCCTTGCCTTTATGGGCAAGAAAGACAAACTCGAACTCGCGCTTGCCAAGCTTGAAGAGCAATTCCGATACTGAAAATCAATCAGTCACTTATTGCAGCAAAGATAAAATCGCCCGATGAAAATACGCGCCCGGATTATTGGCATAGCCATAATGCCGGGCCGTGTTTCCATCAGCCATGACCAGATGACCGCCAGGATTCGCGATGGCAATTGCACTCTTGCCACAATGATCGGTTGCGACAACTTTAAATCCTGATTCGTTCAATCCTGAACCAGCAGGGAATACGGACGTGAAAATCAGATATGCAGACGTCCATTCCTTGGACATCTCGGTGAACCAGACAGTCCACTTTTTCCATACAGTTGAGGCCCTACGAAGCCGCAAGAGAACACGGCACAGCGATTGCTGACAACCTCATGGGATTTGCCGGGATTGCGGGGGAGACAGCAAATGGTGACCAACAAACAACTCTCTCTGTTCCGAATACTTTTACTGCTGGTAACCATTTCTGCAGGCTGCGAGCTTCCACCCGTGCGGGTGATTCAGCAGACCAACGGAGGCCAGGTTCAGCCAAACAGGGCCGACCGGCCGGGAGGCGGCCCATTGAGCGACGCCCCAGCGCCCGACACAGCCAAAACCAGCCATTCAACCCACTGGCTGCAAATCAGTTCATCAAACGACACCTTTTTCAAGACTGAGCGCCTTGATTCAACACAGCTGGAAAAATCGCAAAAATGCCTTTTGCCAAAAGGAACAAGGCACAATCTTGCACAAGCGCCCGAGTGGCTCGGTAATCACGTCAAAATCGAATTGAAGCGACCCATGGCGGGTTGTGGCTTCACTCAAGGTTGGGTCTTTTCCTCACACATCGACAGCTCCAGTGACTCTGGACT
>JBDLRR010000390.1:0-5176 GCA_039799985.1 Pseudomonadota bacterium
CAGTACTTTGACAAGCTCTGATTCGAGCGCCTCCACGACAGTTTCTGGCTTCAACCGCTCAACTTTTTTGCCCTGTGAGATAAGCACCTCGGGCATGGGCTGGACACCATGATCAGCAGAAAGAACATAAAGAATTTGGCCTTGCCCCAGTTGCCTCTCGAGCTCCCCGGTGAATCGAGCCAAACTTCGGTTGAGGTTCAAATAGATATCCATCAGCTCGGGACTTTCACCCCCAAAAGCGTGACCCACCAGATCCGGGGTCGAGAAACTGATGGTCAACAGATCGGGAAATTTGCCTGCCACACAAGGTTTGGAAGCCTCGCGTGAGCTACAACCAAGACGCTCTTGGCGCACAGATTCGAGTGCAAAATCCACCAAAAAATCGGAAGCCGCCGGAGTGTACTGGAAAAAATTTCGGGCAGAAACGCCCTGCTCTTTGTCTTGTGCGAACCGGTATGGAAGTCCGTTACCAAATCTTTTCGACAACGAACTCCGCACCTGCAATGCCGCTTTGTATTTTTGGTCCGCAAGGAGTTGCTGCATTTGTTCATGGGAAAAAATTGGTGTCCATTCATTCTTGCGATTTTTTGTTTGACGCCGGTTGAAGTCATCAACCCATGCGGGCAATGATGCCGTAAAGGCTGTACTGCTCGACATTCCTCCGGTCACATAATCATACCAATAGGTTCCCACGGAGTTTTTGCCGGCACAAAAAACCGCGCCACGATCTTTTAAAGAGATGGACAGAGTTCTGGATTTCCCGCCTGCAAACGAATCAAAAGCTGCAGCCAGCGAAGGAACCTTAAGATTGCGTGCGCTGCTCCCGAACGACGGCACATTGGACAAAGGATCCAACTTTTTCAGGTCTGATGTGATCACCGGCCTGACTGCGCTGTCAAAGGTCGATTCAACTTTCCGACGCGACGATCGGTCGAAAAAATCGTTTCCAACAATCCCGTTGCGTCCGGGGTTGGCGCCGGTACACAACGATGCGTGTCCGGCAGCTGTCACAGAAGGAACTCCTGCTGTTCGCGCATTGGCAAATTCCATTCCCCGCGAACGCAAGAAAAGAAAACCTTCATTCTGGCCCTTTGAATCTTTTTTGAACGCCGGAGCAAAGCGGTCCAGAAGATCTGACCGCATTTGATCAACAACGATCAACACAACAAGCCGGGGACGAGCGATTTCTTGAGAAAATGCAGATT
This sequence comes from Pseudomonadota bacterium, assembly GCA_039799985.1. GTDB lineage: Bacteria > Bdellovibrionota_B > Oligoflexia > Silvanigrellales > Silvanigrellaceae > RFOM01. Next base: position 1,206 of record JBDLRR010000390.1, read on the forward strand.
TCGAAAGAAACAGGGGAACTGGCGCGAACACGAGACCGAGTCGAAGCAATAATTTTGTTTTTTGCCTGCACCGTAAGAACATAACCACGCAACCACCCGAAAAAGCGTTTAAAAATTTAATTCCTCAAACTTTAGGAGAATCATACCGATGAGGCAACATTCGGGGGGTGAATATGTTGGGCAAATTGATGAGTGGCCTGTTGTTGCTTGTAACAACCGTTTCATGCGCACCACCAACTTTTAATTCATCGGCCCCTCGGGACACGTCTCGAAAAACCAACACGGCAGGTAAGGAAGGACTCCAGGCAGACGCTAAAACCTCAAAGAGCGGAACAGGCGACAATACTGCAAACAGCACCTCGAAAACGAGCCCCCCTCCCACCCCAGAGGATCCAGCTAACTCCGCGACCAACAAAATTGCAGTTGCAGGCTCGAGCCTCGACCTTCACGCCATCATCGACGTGTCCGGGTCGCTCAACACAAACGATCCATCGTGTACGAGATTGGCTGCACTCAAGGCATTTTTCGCCGACCTGCGCAAAGCTTTGGGCACAAATCCAGACGCACGCTTGTCGTTGACAATCTTCAGCACCAACGCAAGTTTCGTTGGAACCGACGAAGGATTTCTTCAATTGAGCGACACTGAATTCGACGACAAATATCGTCGGTTTATTTGTCAGGCCAACGGCAACACAAACATCTCTAAAGCGTTCGATTTGGCAAGGGAAAAGGCACTGCCACTGATTCAAAGCTCACCCAAAAAAGTTGCCAGTGTATTGATCTTTACGGATGGTTATCCAACCGACATGCCACTTCCTATTGCGTCAGCTACGCAGCTACGCGACGTTTTTCCAAATAGAGTTTTTGGAATCTTGTTGGGGTCAGCTGGAATCAGTCTGGGCGGCGGAAATCCCGAAGGATTCATGAATCAGGTCACTGGGGCCACAGAGCGAGTTCGTCGGGTCAATCAGGTCAGCGACCTTGCCTCCGCTCTTTCAAGTTTCATCAAGTGAACTTATAGAAGGCCGATTCGAACGCCTAGAGCTGCAGAAGTGCTGTTCACCACATCAGGAACTCCATCGACGAGACTGGTGGCCTTGACGGTCAGCATTTGAATGGAAGTGAAAAAATCAAATTTCGCCCTGATACGTCGTCGCACGGGACTTCCGGAGTAATTCAAAAATCGCCAGCCGAGATCAAGAGCGTACAAATTCCCATTCAATCCCCTGCCCGAAATAAAATCCGCGCCAAGATCAAAAACAAAACCACCCAAAGCCTGTACCGGAGCAAACGACATTTTCACACCAGCCGTGCTGGCCGTCCCATCCACTTGCCCTAAAGTCTGAAGCAGGAGTGTTCTGTCGTAATCCCACTTCGAGGTGAAATTGACCGAACCGACCAGCAACGAAAGGCCAAGCAGACTATTGTTGAACTGCGCGCTGGTGGCGAGAGACAATCCGAGTCTGGATTGCGCACGATCGCCGACAGCAACCTGTGAAGCAACAGAGTCTGGATCTTCAACATCGTTTGGAACAACTTCCGGCTGGAATCTCTGAATGAAGAATGTGCGACCAAAATCTGCCCAAACACCGATGCTGATTGCACTATTGTTCCATAGTCCGGAATCAAAACCGAGCCTGAAGTGAGCGGGCATTTTATCCCTGTAGGTTTCCTGCACAGGAAGCCCAGCAACAAAAAATCGCAAATCCTTGCGCGATGAATCCGGTTGGACTTCCTCTGCCGCCGGGATTTGTTCTTCCAGAACCTCGACGTCATCCTTTGGAGCCACAAGTTTTGCAGCAGCAACTGCTGCCCTTGCTGCAGCTTCCGCCTTCTGGGCGGCTTCGCGTGCAACGTTGGCCTTCGCAACCGCTTCTTTGATGGCCGCTTCCCGTTCTGCCTGACGGGCATATTCCTGGGCTGCTTCGCGAGCCGCTTTCTCTTTGGCAGCAGCCTCTTTTGCCGCGGCTTCCTTCGCAGCCGCTTCCCTTTTTGCAGCCTCGCGTGCGGCTGCTTCCTGTGCGGCGGCATATGACTTTGCTGCCGCAGCCTGAGCTGCTGCTTCGCGTGCTTCGGCGTCTGCTTTCAGCGCTGTTTCCTTGGCAGCCGCCGCAGCCTTTGCTGCTTTCAAGCGAGTCTCTTCTGCCAATTGCGCATCCCTTGAAATCTGCGAAGACGGAAAAACAGTGGAAGCCGACGGTGTATTGGAGTGAGTTTTGGGTTCGACAATAACATCTTGTTTCGGGGTTTTTGAAGAGATTTCCGGAACTGCAGTTGGCAGTGATTGGCGACTTTTCACCGTCTCCACTTGTTTGATTGATTCGTTTGCTGAGAGGTTGATTTCGCTGACCAAAGAATTGAGCGCGGTGCTGAAAAGCTCCTGACGAGGTTTGAAAGTTTTCTGTTTTGACCAGAAAACCCTTTTGCCCTGGTGCTTACTATTTTCTTCCTTCCGGATTTCCAAAAGCTTATAGAGTTGTCCTGCCTTCACGTAGGTCAACTCCATCGGCCGAAGTTTGGCGGGTTCAGTAAGTTCATCGGGAAATCTTTTATCGCGTCCACCCGGGGGTGAATCAAATGTGGCATAAGCCGACACGGGCGCGAGCTCATACAGATATCCGAGCAAAAGGGCGACAAATCGCACATCCCGCATGGCTGCAAAGAAACCGCTGGAATTCTTGATTTTCAAATGCGCATAACAAACAAAATCAGGTTCATCACCCGCCCGCAAGGGCCTGCACATGGCTGCGTTCAATTCACCCGATTCGGATTCAACGACAATTTTCCAATTGTTCAAATCTACAGGTGCTGCATTTGATGCCGCCTTGATTCGACAAGACGAAAAGTCGCCCAATTTCAGTAACCAGGGACCAATTCCAACGTCCATCAATGATTGAAAGATATGGCATGACTCTTTGCTGAAAAGCTCGGCAGCAATCTCGACATCAAACTTGATGGGAGTGGATTCTTGGCCTGAAGGATCATTTGGGGATGATTTTTGATTTTGGATTTTCTCCTTGGGTGAATCCTCCTGCTGTAGGGGTGGCACCCAAGGCAGCGCCTCAACCACCTTCTCGCCACTCCCACTGCCGCTTTTAAGTAATTCGAATATGTGTTTTTCATACGTCGCACGACGCACTTGTCGCGACAGTGTGAAATTCATGAATGCGATTTTTTCCAGCTCTTCGGATGCCGGAACGATGTTCAATTCCTTCGCGTCGTTTTTGAACTCAAAGGCAACCGGCACAGAGCGCGGCGACTTTTGCAATTCACGTGGCAGACGCTTGTCGAAGCGAACACGCCGCGGATTCAACTTTGGGTTGTTCATGAATATTGGTGTTTGTTCGAGCAGGCCGGCAGCAACAAGAAGCGCAAATCGACTGTCTTCAATGGCAGTTGTTTTTAAATCCACCTTTTGAAATTTGAAACCCGCAAAACAGATCTTGTTTTGTGAAAGCAAATCAGAAGTAGGTCGGCACAATTCAATTGCGAGACCAGAATCAACCGCCCGAATAATCAACTGCCAATCAAGAAGATCGTCCATTTTTGAAGGTTCTTTGGCAAGAAGATAGCAGCCCCTGACCTGTCCAAGTCCCCAGTTCCAGGGAGCCTTGGTACCCTCGAGGGCTGTTCCAAACTCTTTACAAACCTTTTCGGAAAACAGCTTTTCATCAATTAAAATACTGAGATGAATAGTGTTTCTGACGGAGATATTTTTTTTACCAAATTCAGCAACAATGACAGGCTGTTGCGCCAAGGCTTTGTCGGGCACAACAGCCATCCCACCGAAAACACTCATGATTAAACACGACAGTTTCTGCCTTGTCGTCTGCATTGACCCTTTCTCGCTAAAAACCGGTCATAAAACTCACTTTAAAACCGATGATCTCTCATGGGGTTACAGTGCTCCGATCCCACTCTACGGTGGAGATGTCTTTCACCAAAAGGTGTGCATCGGATTGCTGACTGGA
>JBDLRR010000391.1:0-5473 GCA_039799985.1 Pseudomonadota bacterium
TCAACAGCACCCGAACGGCGCATATTATCACCATTGAAGATCCAATCGAATTCATTCACCACGACAAGCGGTCGATGTTCAACCAGCGAGAACTGGGGCTCGACACTCGCGGTTACGCCGAAGCGTTGCGCAGTGCACTTCGGCAAGCTCCCGATGTGATTTTGGTTGGTGAGTTGCGTGATTCAGAAACAATGGAAGTGGCACTCCAGGCGGCCGAAACAGGTCACCTGGTGTTGAGCACACTCCACACCAACGACGCTGCAGATTCGATCTTGCGAATCCTGGGTCTTACGGGACAGGAAAAAGAAGCGATTGTTCGGCAGCAGCTGGCAGACACCTTGCGTGGAGTCATCAGCCAGCGACTCGTCAAGCGGGCAGACAAATCGGGCCGCGTTGCTGCTCAGGAAGTGATGATCAACACGGCAACCATCCGTGAACGCTTGCTGAAGGGCGCACATCCTTCTATCGTGCGGGACTTTATTGCCCAAGGTTCCAATCAGGGGATGCGTACCTTTGACCAACATTTGATTCAACTCGTCAAAGCCGGAATTGTTGAATATGATGAGGCCCTGAAAAACGCGAGCAACCGCGATGACTTTACCTTGCGTTTCAGTGGGGTCAGCGATGGCAGAGAAGCATCTTGAAGAAGATGATTTGTCTGAGTTCAGTCTTGGGCTGGTTCTGAAAGGCTCCATCTACCAGGCAACTTACGAATACAAGGTTGAGCGCACCCTGACGCCTTGGGTGCGATCGACAAACGATCAATGGAACGCTTCAAAACTCCTGATGCGTGCGCTTCCAATGCAGACCATCGCGGTTGCCTTGGTTTATGCCGCAATTGTCGCATTGGTCTCGGTTTTTGTATGGACAGGGATGTTTGACTCGCTGGCTGCCAGTCGAGCATCTGTTTTTGGAGATTATCAATTTTGGCGAATCTTCACGGCACAATTTCAGCATGCAGACACAAAACACCTGTTGAATAATCTTTTGCCATTTGTTGGGCTGGGATGGATTCTTTGGGGGTATTTTGGTTTCGTCGCATTTCCTCTGGTGCCCATCCTTGCAGGCGCAATGGCAAATCTGATTGCTGTGCTGACTTATCCTCCTCAGGTTGGAATCGTCGGATTGTCGGGAACTGTTTTTGCGATGGCCGGCCTTTGGTCGGCCTTATATATCAAGCACGATTTTCGCTACTCGGTGCAAAAACGCATTCTCCGTGCCACAGGATTTATTCTTGTTCTGTTTTTCCCACTCACACTCGAACAAGACATCAGCGACCGTGTTCATGTCTTGGGCGGACTGGCTGGTCTTGCCGCTGGTTTTTATGGCTGGGGAAACATCATTCCGCAACGCATCAGCGCGCAGCGAAACTCCGCAGAAAAGGTGCGAGTTCCGTAAATCGGAATTGCCAACGGAATGATGTTCCACTGTGGCCGCCCGAGAATTCCGTGTGCAGGTGCTCAACCCGGTTTTCCTGAAGACAAGCTGCAATCCGGCGATGACCAAACTGAGCAGAAAATTCATCTTCGCTGCCGCAATCCAGATGCAGCCAGCGCAGCTTTTTCAATTCATCTGCATGCCGCATCACCAATCGACAGGGGTCATGCTTCAACCACTGCTGCCAGACTTCATCAATCAGTGTGCATGTTTCTATTTCAAACGGAAGCTGACACCACACTCCACTGCGGGACGGATCAGGGCTGTAGCAGGTGCCCATGGCAAGGGTCATGAGTGTTAGAAAATCTTCTTTCGAGCACTTCTCTGGGCGAGGTTGAGAGAAAAAGTATCTTAAAAAGGCTTCTTCTCCACCGCATTTTTTAATTCTAGCTGCCGCAGTCGGAAAGCCATTTGCCATACTCAATTCAAAAGCACTGTCGGCGGCCGACGCGATGCAATAACCGAAGAATCCAGGTTTGAGCATCGATATCATCAGCGCACCGTAACCGCCGCTTGAATGTCCGCAAACGACCCGGCCGTCTTTGCGGGAGACAGTTGAAAAACTGGAATCAATGAATGGAACGAGTTCCTCTACAATGTGGCGCATGAAGGGCCCGCAAACAGTGGAATCTATAAACTGGCTTCCGCCAAAGCGTGTGGTTGGATCTGGAAAAACAAAGATGCAGTGAGGAAGAATGTCTTCTTGCATGAGTCTTGTGAGTTGTGAACCCAGCGACTCGCCAAGGAACCCACTTTCCGACATCAAGCTTCGACCGGTTCCCAGATAGCCGTCGAGCATCCAGATGGTCGGGTAGCGCTGGCGCTCGGAATAGCCTGGCGGAAGAAGAACAGGCAGCAGTCGATGAGTCCCATTCACCAGCGGAAAACCTTTTAGAAGTTGAGACTCGTAGCGCAGAAAGCGGAGATTTTCCTGGTACATGTGAATTCTCTCGTCAGTGGGTTGATGAACGGCAAAGATTGCCGGCCTCGTTGTCCAGTGCCCACCGATCCAACTGCAGTCTGCTGTTGGAGTCAATGATGGAAATGGGAAGAAAAAAGAGATTTTGCGATTGCCGGCCCTGTGCGACTGGCGACCGTGTTTTTTCGCAGGGATCCTTTCCATTTCCAATATTATTCTCGTTATTGCTCGCGGTCATCAACATTGGCTGCATCAATCAGGCCAATGGTCCGGTGAAAAAATCACCAGGCGCCGAAAGACCGGCAGCACCTTTGCCAACCGCAACATTTCCGCAGTTCTCTTCGAACCAGGTTTATTCGGCACTCAGAAAAACGTGGCTCAAAACCAAAGCGATCGATTCTGCGAAACTTTATGATGCAGACAAATGTGAAATCGAGCAGGGAACACAGGTGGTGTTGAAAACCCCTCCAGGTGCTCCAGTCAACAAACACTGGAACGTTGAACTGTTGATGAAAATCCCCGGTTGCAAACTCGAAAGTGGCTATCTGTACACAGAGCATTGGAAGCAGGCGCCGGTTGCTGGTGGTGGATCTGCTGGCGGAAATGTTTCAAATGATGGCTGTGTTTATCCATCCGAAATGGATTTCGAAGCAGGTCGACAATTGGCTCAAGAGTCGAACCAAGTCAACATCGGAGCCTTCACAAGCCGTTGCTATGAATATGCGGGAATTGCCATCGAAAATGTCGGGCTGATGCCAAAAGGGGCAGCAGCCTGGAAGAGTGCTGGAGTGCCCACGGTCTCTGCTGCGGATTTTGTTGAAGTTGAAAACAGCTCGAAGGCCGGAAATTTTGTTCGATTGCGTCCAACCTCATGGGGATGTCTGCCGGAAGGAACGATTGTGGTCTGGGATCGCGGCGTCTGTGGATTCAATGCCACCCACGGGCATATTGAAATTGTCGTCAGTCGAAATCAATCCAACCCATCACAGACACGTTTGTGTTCCGATGGCTGCCAGACACTTCAGACGACCTGTTCCATCAATTCGGGTGTGTCGTTCTTTTTTCCAAGAAAACGCTGACTCATAAACAAGAATTCCTTGTTATGCTTTCTTCTTCGCCTTCAATTGGGTGGCAGCTGCGGTCAGTCCACCGGCAACTCCGTCCACAAAATGAACGTGACTTTGTTCCCCGGAAGAATGCAGATGGCAGGTCAGCACGGCAGCATTCGACACGTGTGAGCCAAATTGCAGTTTTCCTTCTTCTTCAAGCTGGATGAGAAAATTTTCAAATGCACTGTGCTCTTCACCGGTCATGTCGAGAATCAGGTAGAGCGATCCGTTGGCTTTGAACCAATCCGTTTGATTGGGTAATTCATTGATATAACGGCTGGGCAAGCCGGTCATGCTGTTGACTTTGTCGAAATCGAAAACCCACTTGGTCATGACACTTCGAAGCAGGTATTCGAAGAGAAATTTGATCAACGTTGTAAATTTTGAGTCTGTTCGATTGAAGAGTGCTTCGCTAATCCATAATGGAGCGAGCCACTTGTGTCGCACGTTGTTCGCCTGGATGGGGCAATAACGTTTGAGGTCTCCGCCATTTGCCAGTTTAGAGAGAACAGCTTCAAACAGTTTGTCTTGCTGACTCATTTCGATTTTCGGATCGATAATGAAGCTGACGACTTTGCCACGTTGTGAATGAAAGGGCAGAAGTCGACACGACAGACCTTGAATCTGCGCTGCTTCAAGAACTGAGTTGTCGCTCTCATCAGCCCGGGTGTCACGTTGCTTGACCAATCGATCTGCCAAGGCGACGCCATCGCCGCGGAAATAGTAGAGGACTTCGTGGGTGCTGGTTTGAATCTCGCCGCAACGCACTTCCGTGTTGGCTTGTTGAAGCTCGGCAACCGGGACGCTTCCAACTCTCAAACTTATGTTCAAATTCCGCCTTGCCATGCATTGAACTCGTGAAAGTGCATCAAGACAGCTTGCGAGGTCCTCTTGTTCAACAAGGAATGTTGCTCCGTCTCCGCCGAAAACGTAGGGCACTCGTCCCATCGGGAAATGATTTCGAACTGCAGCAATGCAGGCTGCACCCACCAGATTGACGTCCCGTTGTTTGCCAGCGGCGATCAATTGGGTCGAGCCTCTGACGTCTGCAACAACAACATGACTTGACTTGGGAACGAGACGACAACTGTCGCCATTGGCAATCAATTCGAATTGCATTTTTGAATTCCGTGGGTGGTGAAAATATCAACTCAAAAGGGCTGATAAAATCTTCCACCACGAACAAACTCAAACCAAGGAATAAGACGTGAATTTTCGCGTTCAATGATTTGACGCGCGTTTTGGCAAGATCGGGCGAGCCAGTGCTCGACCAAAAGATGCTGTTCAGAAGTTGTGAGGGTAAAATCCGAATTTCTTGTTACCCATTGGTTGCGCAAGGCATGGAGGAGAATACCGGCGCAAACGGAAACATTGAGCGATTCCACAAATCCATTCATTTCCACATGCAGGTAGCCATCAGCAAAATCGGCCCAAGCCGGCGAGATTCCAAATTTCTCATTGCCCGAGACAAGAGCAATGCGTGATTTTCCGACTAAATCACAGAATCGTTGATTGCCAATTTGGTGGGCAGCAAAACTTGGCAAATTCCCTTCATAATGCTCGGCTGTGCGGGCAAATGTGGGCAGAGACACCAGAAAGATTTTATACCCAGAAGCTCGGAGGCTGCGCGCGCAAGTTTCGATGGAATCCGTGCGTCTGGTCAGAAGCCAGGTGCTCGAGCCCCGTTCAACACTGTCGCTGACCCTGAATTTCATGTCGGGTTGGTGATAAACAAAGCCAACATCCTGAAATCCAAAAGCATCTGCCGTGCGCAAAACTGCACTGATGTTGTGGGAATGGTGGGTGCTCTCAAAGACGGGCATGACCGCCCGGGTGCGGGTGGTGGCAACTTGAATGAGCCTGGAAACGCGCTCGGGTGTGACCACTTCGGACAATACTTTTTTCAATTGCCCGAAGTCCACTTGCAGGTCTGCAGGAATAAAATAATCTGTTCGCAAATTTCGAGTGTTATCGTTGGGTCCTGTCCACAGTTCAATTTGCGGGTGTG
>JBDLRR010000392.1:0-9427 GCA_039799985.1 Pseudomonadota bacterium
ACAAAGCCATGCACAAAACACAGGACATTGACCGTTGCGCCCATGCCACGGCAACTCTGATCTTCTTGGCTTTTCATGATCAGTTTGGTGTTGACTTTTTGAATCGTCTCATCAATGCGTGCGGGCAGCTCTTCGACCGCAAATTTACCCAACGACGCCAATGCTTCTGAGAGCCCCTCCACGACCATGTGGCTTGCAACTTCTCCTGCAGCGTGGCCTCCCATGCCATCGGAAAGCACAACAAGACCCAGGCCTGCGTCGCAAGTGTAGGCATCCTGATTGATGGAGCGCACCAAGCCCTTATCAGTTGCTCCAAACATGCGCAGTTTCAAGCCCAAATCTCCCTGTCATTGGCACAGTCACAGATACGGCAATATAACCCAAAACGATTCACGCCTGAATCTGTCCAAAGTCACTTTGAAACTTTAATATCCGCCGGATTTATATATCATATCGGTTGTCAATTTTCCGATGGGGGCCGCGATCATGTCAGTCAACAGCCTAAACGCCGAGCAGTTGCTCGCTCTCGAGCACACCGCACTGGCTGTTGTGCAGGAACTTGCAACATTGGGGTTGTCGTTTTTTAAAAAAGCACTTGCTGTTGAGCAAAAGGCTGACGGAAGCCTTGTGAGCGAAGCAGATCGCGCCTTGGAGCTGTTGGCGCGTGAATGCCTGGCGCGCTTGACTCCAGATTTTGGCTTTGTCGGTGAGGAATTTGGTTCGTTCAAAAATCTCGCTGATTCAGATCTTTCGAACCATGCTCGTCGCGTGGCGGGAGTGCCCGCAGAGTCATCTGGTTTGCATGAATTTGAGCATCAACTTTCCGAACGTCCGGTGCAGCGTCTGAACCTCGATGAAGACACGTACTGGATTCTCGATCCGATTGACGGGACCATCAATTTCCTTTCGAAAACACCCTTGTGGTCGGTTTTGTTGGCTCTGATTCACAAGGGAAAGCCGGTTCTGGGGTGCGTTGCCTTGCCAGCATTGGATGAGGTTTTTGTTGCCAGTTCAGGTCATGGAGCTCGATACGGCTCGCTTTTCAAGCAGCAGGATCCTGCTTGGAGAGTGTGCCGTCCTTCAAACATACAGTCGCTTTCCGGAGCGCTGATTTCGTATTCCACGCCCAAAACCTTTGCTTATCGCGGAATTGAATCATTCCTGCCGATTCTCCATGCTTCGTCCCGCGAATGTCGTACCCACAGTGATGCTTACGGCTATACGCGCGTCTTGATTGGAGCCGTGGATCTGATGGTCGATCCATTGGTGGCACCTTACGACGTTGCGGCACTTCAGGTCTTGTTTGACGAAACACCAGGTGCGGTTTTGTCGACGCTTCATTCCCAAAAAGGAGATCATCGTTACCGGATGGGCAGCGTCGTGGCAGCCGCTTCCTCCAGGCTCCTTGAGGAATTTTTTGCGACTTATCGTGGGCATTTGGCAAACACCGCAGATGCCTGGCGAACCGCAGCCGCTTCTCTTTCAGAGCCTCTGTTGCCAGAGAATTTTCGTCCAACTTTTGATCTCAGTTTTGACTCTGGTGCGAACCCTGGTCCTGCGAAGGTGTGGGCGCGCGCACTTGAAACTGCAGTTGCTCGATTTGTGACGGAATTTCCGGCGGTCCAAGTGGAGGATGTTTCGATTTTGGCGGGCACCCGTGAGTCTGCTTCGCGCGCATTTTCAAACGGTCGGGATGAGGGACCACCTGAATTTCATGCTGCAACAACCTACCACATTCGGGCGATCGTTTCGGGAGCGGCTGGGCTTGTGACTGGAACTCCTGGTTTTGGATTTGACCCCGTCGATAAAATATATGCTGCTTTGTGTTCAGCTCGCGCACAACTGGAAGACAACGAATCTGTCGGGAGCGTGAACTTGTTGGCTGCGCGAGAGCAGTTGATCTCTCACGTTGGCCAACACCCGTGGAAATCTGTGCGATTTGCAGAAGACTTTCGAACTGTCAGCGGAATCATAAAGCAAAATCACGAACTGAAGCGTGACGAGCGTTTGCATTCCGTAAAGACGCGGCTCAATATGGCGGTCGAGTATCGTTGGCAGTATTTCTTGGACAGCGCACAACAAACTTTTGTCAGCCAGGTCTGTCGTGTTGCGACCAACGCCACTTGTGCCGAAGAAAGCGAAAAGCGAACAGCGTATGGTCGTTACCTTAAGAACCATTTCCCTTCCGCAGAAATTCTGAAAAATGACCTTGCCGTTCATTTTATGAAAGTGACTCAGCAATCTTTGGCATTGCTTCCTGCAGCTTTGGTTCCTGAAGCACCTGAATATGATTTTCTTGCTGTGGATGCGGATCTTTTGGGGCTTATTTTGCATGAAGCCATTGGTCACGCAGCTGAAGGCGACTTGATTCAGACCTGCGCCTCAGGATTCGGAGAATCAGGTGTCATGCGGGAACTCGAAGTTGGACCTGACTGGCTCGATATCTTGATCGACGGAACGCTCGACAACTGTGGTTATCTGCCTGTGGATGCAGAGGGAGTTGTTCCGAGCCGCAAGTTGCTGGTGCGCAACGGCAAGTTGATTGATGCCATCCATACAAGACATACGGCAAAGAGAGCCGGCAAGACTCCTGATGGATGCGCACGAACTGAATCTTTGCAGTACCCATCGTTGAATCGCATGACCAGTATTTGGGTTTGTCCTACCCAAACAAAATCAATTGTGGGGGGCGAGCCGGCATTTGCCTGGGACGATCTACCTCCTGAAGTGATTCAGAAGTCTCTGGAGATGAACGGATACCTTGATGGTAACAAAGGAGTTCTTTTGCTGAGTGGTTGGAAGGGTGGCACGGCCAGTTGTTCCAACCTTGAATTCCGTGCCGACGTTGCCCGGGTATTGCATCTGAAAAAAGGTCAGTCACCTGTTCTGATGCGCGAAGCAAATTTTACAGGTATTGCAACTGAATGTTTCCGTTCGGCAGTTGATGCTTTTGGACCAACTCTTTGCAGAAGTATTGGTACATGTGGAAAAGATGGACAGGGCGTTCTCACCTCCGATGGTGGTCCGGCGTTCATGGTCTTCAAGCCAAATTCCAAAGTCCGGGTGATTGGTACGGGCGAAAACGGTGGCGAGGAATAAAGAGTCATGACTGATACCCATCTGCCATTGCAGTTCGTCAAGTCTATCAGAGAACATCTTGAATCGAATCTGCGCCTCGGCGTGTTGGAAGGATTTTCCTGCACTCTTTGGCAAAAAGAAATTCATACTGCATCGCTCTTCAATGGCGAAAAGCACAGCAAGGCACCGCTTCAGACGAACTCACCATTTGATCTCCAGGTCACGTTGATGCTTCCGGCCGAACGGAGTGTGGAATTCAGTCTTGAGGCCACCTCGATGCCCATGTTTGTGCATCAATTCGAATTTGCACTGTCGCATTCGGTTGAACTCGAACACAGGGTCGGACTTCGAAAGCAGACTCGATATCCGGATTTCAAGTTGGCAACAGATGAGCTGGTCCGTCTCTTTGACAGTGGCACTGTGTCCACTGTTCTGATCGAAACTCTCCAGCTCCTCGAGGGTCATGCCGAAAAGATTCACCATCCGCGTCTCATGAACCGGGAATTGTCGGTGACCTTTTCGCGTTGCGATAAAATCTATTTTGACTCGGCTAACAATTATGCTCAGGAGATATCGGCTTCCTGTAGCGCCTCGTGTGCTTTTTCTTTGGAAGATACGGTTGAGAGTCATCACGATGTTTTTGGAAATATTCCGGCTGACAATGAGCTTGCTTCCATTGTCGAACTTGCCGTCAAGAACATCACGCGTTCTGCTGTCATGCCTCTTGGATCCGACGCAGGCCTACCTGTTTACCTGACTCACAAAGCAGTCATCGATTTGCTGGATCAACTTGTGATGCCGAATCTTGAAACCCGCTCTCTCATCGACAAGACAGGTGCATGGGAGCTGGATCAAATTGGGCAAGTTGTTGTCGGGGGACTTTCGATTGAAGACAACCCTCATGTTGAAGGTTCTCCATTCTCCTCCTATTTCGATTTTGAAGGTACGGCGACAAAACCGATCAAAATTCTGTCTCAGGGGCGATTGGTTCATCCGTTGATGACTTCTGCTTTGCTCGATGAGGTTTTGGAGCTGCATCCTGATTGGCAGGGGCGATTTGAACTGACGGGCCATGCTGAAGGCGTGAATTCAACATCGTTCACAAATGTCTTTTTTCATCTTGATGCTCCACCTCTCGCCGACCTCAAGGAGGAGACATATATTCAAATCCAGAACCTGACGGGCATGTCGCTGGATCCCTTGACGGGGCAATTTGCACTTGATGCAGACGGCGCAAAGGTTTTTGAACGCGGCAAATTGAAATATTCGACGAGTCTGACGCTTCGCGGAAATTTTTTTCAGGCATTGTCCGACAAAAGCACTCGTGTGGGCCCACTGGCAAGACAATTTAATCAATGGGCGCCTGCCATGTTCACGCGCGCGCTGAGTTGCGTGAGCAAAGAATTGGCGCAGACCTTCGAGGAATGAACGTGACAAACAAGGTGAGAATTTTTTCCTGGAATTTGAATGGCATTCGTGCGGCTGTGAAGAACGGCTTTCTGAATTGGCTTGAAGCAACCAGGCCAGATGTGCTGCTATTGCAGGAAGTCCGCTGTTCAAATGAAGATCTTTTGGATGAATGGTTGGCGCCCCTGGACTACAAATCCTATTGGATGCCTGCCCGGAAAAAGGGCTACAGCGGAGTCGCGATTTACTCCCGATTGCCTGTTGATCCTGAATCCGTCGTTTATGGGTTGGGTTCGGATGAATTCGATTCCGAAGGTCGATTTTTAGGCATAAATCTCGGCAAGCTTTTTATCGCTTCTGCCTATTTCCCAAATTCCCAGCGCGATACACTGCGATTGCCCTACAAACTCGATTTTTGTCGGCTGTTCTTCGATTTTCTGGAGAAAAAGCGAAGGCAGGGTTACGAAGTCGTGGTTGGGGGAGATTTCAACATTGCCCACACGCCACTCGATTTGGCGAATCCAAAACAAAATGAGAAAAATGCTGGATACTTGCCGGAAGAACGTGCCTGGATGAGCGAATTCGTCTCGCACGGATACGTCGACACCTTCCGGATGTTCCAAAGCGGTGGTGGCCACTATACCTGGTGGAGTCAACGCCCTGGCATTCGTGAGAGAAACATTGGTTGGCGTCTGGATTATCATTTTATTACGCCGGGCCTTGCTGAGAACGTCTTGTCTGCAGGCATTCATGCCGAGGTCAAAGGGTCTGATCATTGTCCGATTTCCCTGGAGTTGAAAGTTCAATGAACAAGTTGGTTGTCGGTCTTGTCGCAGCGGGCAGTTTGTTGATCGCGCCGCCAATTGCATTGGGTGGTTTTGCTTTTTTCGAAGTCGTTGGCGGCAATTATGATCACCTGAAAAAAGAGCGAATTCTCGAGATCCTCTCCAAGGAATCTATGCTCTATTACAATGACGGCACGACCCAGTTGGGAAGTCTCTTTGGTTCGGAACACCGCCAATACATGCGTCTCAAAGAAATCCCGAAGCTGTTGCAGCAAGGAGTCGTTGCAGCAGAGGACGACGAGTTCTACAAACACCGGGGAGTCAATTTTATCAGCACTGCACGTGCTGCGTTTCGAAACATTGTGATGGGAAAACGCGAAGGCGCGTCGACAATCACCCAGCAGACCGTGAAGAACCTGTATGGTCGGCCTGTCACCAATCTGCGCGCAAAATTCGATGAAGCGATCAATTCGTTCAAAATGGAGCGGCGATACACCAAAGATGAAATTCTTGAATTTTATCTCAACCAGTTCCATGTGACGGGCAATGGTCGCGGAGTTGGTGTTGCAGCAAAATATTATTTCGACAAGGAAGCGCAGGAACTGACTCTGACGGAATCCGCCTTCATTGCCGGAAGCGTGAAGGGACCAGAGCGTTACAATCCTTTCACCAAGAGGGCCGTGGCTGCGCAGAACAGAGCAAAGTCAGACGCCAAAATACGCAAGAATTACGTGTTGAAGCGGATGCTGGACAACAAGTATATCACCGCAAAGGAATTTGAAGAGGCCTCAAAGGAAGAGGTGCCATTCAAGCAAGGCAAGTTTCAGTTCAATGAGTTGTTCATCACGGAGCTTGTTCAGCGCCAATTGGCAAGAAAAGAGGTTCTTGCGGCGTTGGGTGCAGAAAATGCAGAAGAAGTGGGTTCCATGGGCCTGCGGATTACAACGACCCTCGACCAGGCGGTTCAGCAGGGAGCGTTGTACGGTGTGCGCCAGAATTTAAGTCGTCTGGAGATGATTCTGACAGGATTTGAGAAGGCGAATCCGGCGCAGTTTGTGGCCATTCAGAGACCCGATGTTCACAGTTTTTACGTCGGAAAACTGCAGCAGGTTTCTAAAGAGAAGGGCAAGGAATCGGCCACGGTCAGTTTGGGTTTGCCCGAATGTTTTGTTCCATCAGATGCCATTGACCGTGTTGCAAAAATCACTGACCAGGCTCTTTATCGTGGACTCGACAAATCCAGAGCAGCGTTACTTGCGCAATTGAATGTTGGTGAGTTTGTATTGGTGAGTGTGCGCGAGCAACGCCCGGATGGACGGCTGGTTTGTGACCTCGAGCGCCAACCGCGGATTCAAGGTGCTGCTATTGTGCTCGACAAGGGGCAAGTGGTTGCAATGGTCGGAGGCTATGCACCTCACGAATACAACCGCGCTGTTTTTGCCAAGCGGCAACCGGGATCCACATTCAAGACGCTCACATATTATCCGGCTCTTCAGCTTGGCTGGCATATCCTTGAGCCATTGCTCAACACGAGAAACGTCTACACTTGGCAAGGTCAATTCTATTATCCCAGGCCCGACCATTCGCCCGAGACGCTCGAGACGACTTTTGCCGGAGCCGGTGCCAAGTCAGAAAACCTCGCAAGTGTTTGGTTGCTGGCTCATCTTCTTGATCGCCTGACCTTCTCCCAGTTCAAGGATTTGTTGGTCACACTCGAGATGGCAAAGCCAGGAGAAAATGAGGCCGATGTCGCAAACAGGTTGGCCTCAAAATACAATGCCCGTCTGGCCGAGGTGAATCTCAGGGCAGGATTGTTTGGTGGCGTAAAAAATGAGCTCCTTGATGACGTCTCTTTGTCGCAAGACAGAAGGTTGCGCACTGTTCTGAAATCAATGAATTTTGGCAACGGATTTGAGGCTGAAGCTGCAAGAGTAGCTGCTGCGAAACCCAAAACGATGCCAGAGAAAGAAAAGCTCGTCCGTCTGCAGGTTCTGAAAAACAATTTTCAGAGATGGGAAAGCATGCGCGAGCAAGCCCGTATTGCGATTGAAAGGGTCAGGTCACTTGTTCAAAGCAAGGCCCTTCTCAGCAAAGAAGATATTCTCGCACTGGCGCCCTTTTATGCGGTCGACAAGAACATCGTTTATCAATCATCCGACCCCTATGACGTGGGAGTTGTGACTCCGCTGCTCGAGACTCCAAAGCCGCGAGTCCTCAAGGCAGAGGAAGTTGTCAGTCTTGCAGAGTCGAATATCTCACTTTTTTCTGAGGAAAATATTCTTCTCGACGGATTGGTTCCCATGAGCCTGATTGCCGAAATCAAGGAACAGGTTGAGGTCAAATACAAGACGATTGCCGATTCCGGGCCCATGGAAAAACTCTTTTGGCACGATGATTTCCGCTATTCATTGGGAATGATCTATTCCCAATTCATGACCCGTCAAATGGGCATCGAGAGTGAAGTGCAGTGGGTCCCTTCGTTTCCATTGGGTGCCAACGTCGTCAGTCTCGCTGAGTTGGCGCTGGCCTATCAATCGGTCCTGGAAGGCAAAACCTACAGATACTTCAGCACCGAACAGGAAAACCAACTTCTGCTCATCAAAAGAATTGAGGATGAACAAGGAAATCTTTTGTGGGAGGCTGATCAACAGGAACATCAGCTTGTTGACGAATTCTATACAAGCCAGATTTTGAGTGTTTTGCGTGGCACCGTGACAAACGGAACTGCGCGGGCTGCAAATCGTACTGTGGTTTTGCGTTCAAAAAATCCAACCGACGACTCTGTTTTGGAGAAAGCCGGTTTGCGAATTCCGATTTTTGGCAAGACCGGAACAACAAACGACTACGTCAACGCAACATACGTTGGATTTCTTCCCTACCCAACCGATGCGGGTTCAACTTCTTTGTCACCCAAAAATGCTTACACAATTGCGGCTTACGTTGGTTACGACACCAATGAGCCGATGCGTCGACGCGGCTTCAAGGTTGCCGGAGGAACGGGTGCGCTGCCAGCATGGATTGAAATTGCCCAAACACTTATCCGCGAACAGAAATTCGCAGACAAGCTCAACTGGAAGCCAATGGTCGAGAAAAAATTCAGCGAGATTCCGTTTGAGTTTGAATCCGATGTCCAGCGGGTGACTGTTCCGGTGCATGGAGCGTCTGTTGGGGGAGCTGACAATGAGGGAGACGGTTCCGATGACTCGCGTGCAGATCTGAATGCCGTGATTGACGATTACGCATCAAGCCGCAACTCTGTCCTGAGGGTTGCCTTGTCGGGTCGCTACAGTGATGGTTTGTTTTTGCCAACCCGTCGCGTTTCGCCTCTCAATGTGAGGGTGAAGGGTGGTGCCCAGAACGATCCTCAATCCCAGTCGGCCACGACTGACGCCGCTGCGCCTGGCGAAAAGAAGGACGACATTCAGGGAGCAGTCGGAAATTCGCTACCACCTCCCCCAGTTGATATGGCAAAAAATGCAGCTCCGGTCGCGACACCGACACCCGGCAAGGAAAACTTGCATCACGATTTCCCTATTCCAAAGTTCAAAATCGACGATACCTTCAACAGCGAGGATCCCATCAATTGATCTGAATCGATTGATGACCTCGCTGCAAATGTGATTGAGAGCGAGGAGACTTCTGTGATGGATTTGGAGAGCAAGGTTTTCGCCGTCGCGCGATCCACTCGCCAGGCGGAAGATGATTTTCGTCATCTTCCCCAGGAATACAGAGCCAGCACCAGACGCTATATGCGCTTTAATTCAGACACCGCCGATAGGCTTTTGGCAATTTCGACGGTTTGTGTTGCGGCTTCTGCTTTCTTGCCGTTCCTCGTTGGTCCATTCGCAATGCCCGGAGTCAGACTCAAAGCAGCTGCATTAGACAAACCGGACGGGCTTGGATTCGTCACCTTTTTGAAGGATGTTGAAGATCTTTCAGACAGCCGCACGAAAGACGTATTTGGTTGGGGTGGCTTGGACTTGATATCACGTGCTTCTGAAGCTCTGGCGCCACATCTGCAGAACTGCCGGGCGCAATTGCAGTCTTCCGCTCCTGCCTCGGGAATGACCTTTAGTTTTGATGTTAAAGTCGACGTACAAAAGCCAGGTTTCGAGGTGTCCGGCTTGCTTGGAGGACACGAGACCGAATCCGATGTT
>JBDLRR010000393.1:0-6560 GCA_039799985.1 Pseudomonadota bacterium
CTATTGCCGCATCTTTAGCGGTCACTCTTAAAAACATTGACTACACTTCGGAAGTCGAAAAGAAGGTGGCGATTGATTCGCAATTGGATGCGGCCAGGGCGCAACAAAACGCTCTTCTCGCGCAGGCTCCAGATGTCGAGAATTTATTATATTCGGCCTACAGCCGCAGCGCAGGAAAGACGGGGGGAGATTGGCATGGTTGCTATTTCGACGCCTCTCACAGGAGACTTTTTGTCACTGTGGGAGATGTAACGGGGCATGATTTTGCTTCGTCGATCCTGACGGGTGTCGCTGCTGGTGCGGTAAGGGCATGGGAAGAGAATGACTCCAGAAAATTCAAGTCATCCTCGGAAGCTTTGGTCGAACTCGCTGGTGTGGTGAATCGGGTTATTTGTTCCAGCAGCCAGGGTTTGAAGTTCATGACCATGATCTTTGTTTGTCTGGAAGTTGATACAGGTGTTTGTCATCTTGTCAGTGCTGGTCACGTGCATCCTTTTTACTTCACCAAGGGCCAGAGACCATCGACCATCCCATTGTCCGGACACATTCTCGGTGAGTCGGTCGATAGTATATACAAGGCAGAGATGATTGAGTTGCTCGACGGAGATATGTTGCTTTTATTCACGGATGGTCTCTTCGAAAACGAAAATGCCTTCGGTGAAAAGTTGCAGCGAAGAAAGTTTGTCAACTACTGGAAGGAACACGCTGATAATCATGAATTGTTCGAGGGTTTTGTTGAAGTTCTGAACGAAACCTGGGGAGATTGCGAGTTGGAGGATGATGTGACTCTCTTGAGCTTGGGTTGGACACGTCCAAATGCATCAACAGAAAGTGCTGCGTGATGAGAATTGATACGAGGCCTGCCATGCGTCCGGTCATCGCAAACAAAAATTGCTGCACCTCTGTAGCGGTTGCTTTCTTGTTGTTGAATTGCACGTCGTGCAAGCCCAAAAATTCCGAACAGGAAGCCAGTACGTCATCTACGGTGCTGTCTTCAAAGGGTGTTGAAATAGATCAACTTTGGCCGGCAATCAAATCAGCGACGTTTGGAGTGCTGGCCCTGGAATTTGGAACTCATCTGACGGTTCAGACGCACTCCGAACACTCTAGTATGCAAATATTCGAATATTTTACGAAGTTGCCAAACTTGTTGCAAGGTGAGCGTTTTGGAGTGAGTGAAATTCATTATACTGATTTGTTTGCAAAGGCAGCGGTTGTCGAAGGAGATGGGGTTATTGATTTTAGTTATTATCCAACACAAAAGTCTCCGCTTGCGTCAGCCAGCTGCTATTTTGTTGAAATAGTCGATATTCATTTGCCGAAGTTGGGAATTTCCTGGAAATCTCCGGGTCACTTTTCCGAGAAGTGGAATTCACGTGGAGCGAGTGCTCCTGCCGTACCAAAATATGTCAAGAAGATTTGCTTTGGTCTCGCGATTCCTTCGGTTGAAGGTTAGCCTCACGATTTGACCATTTTTAACTTTCCCTTTTTTATAACCTTCAAATCAGGCTTTGGCCGCACTTTTTTGTTTGAGCCACCCTTTTGTCGAAGGTGATTGCTAGGTTCCGCTGACTTCGAATATATTTCCAGAAGTGGATGGAGGATTGAATCCAATGAAATTGATCAACGTGGTGGTATGGGCTGGAGCACTGTTTTTGGTTCAATGCTCCGACAGCAAGAGTACTTCTGGCACAGTCTTTGGCAACATGACCTTTTCAAACACGTCATCAAACGATGCGACAATCACTTCACTTACAAAACTGGTCAGTTGCACGCGCAACGCAGACTATGGGACGTTTGATTTTGAAGCGATGAGTGAAGATGGAAATTCGAGCATCAAGCTCAGGGTGAAAGGTTTCAAGTCGACAATGGAAACCTATACCTGCACACAGACTCTCGACAACCGCACCGGCACAAGTCTTGGTTCCAAGTTCGACAATTGCTTTGTGTTTGCCCGGGTTGCCTCACCCACAGGTGTGAACGCCTACAGCATGTATCGCGAAGAAGCTGAGAAAAACCAAAGCTTCACCTACGGCGGAACTTGTCAGATCCAGTTCAGCGAAGCCACACCACGTGCCAAAGGAAAAGTTGTCTGTTCAAAAATGATTCAGACAGTTTTGAACGGCACCACCCGCAACCCCATTTCCGATACGGTTACGGGTGATGTTTCAGCTGAATTCGATTGTCAGATCTGACCAGTTCGCTTTTCAGATCTGACCTTCAGGATAATCAGACCTGGCCAATGATGTTGGGTGGGGCTGTATAAAGATTGGCGTAATATTCCCTCAACATGCGATCTGCTGAGAAAGCATCTGTGCAGCTGGAAATGCTTTCCTTCATCATCTTCAGCCAGCGAGGACGATCGTTGTAGTAGGTCGGAATGACTTCATCGACCAAGACTTTGTAAAGAGCGAGCGCATCGCGTTCATCTTGAGCAGCGACGTTGGGTGGAACCTGCTCGTCGCCAATCGCCCAGCCATTGACTCCGTGCTTGCACGCCTCGGGCCACCAGCCGTCGAGGATGCTGACGTTGAGCACACCATTCATAGCCGCTTTCATGCCTGATGTTCCGCAGGCTTCCAGAGGCCGACGTGGGTTGTTCAACCAGACGTCGCAGCCGCGTGTCAGTGCACGGCCGATGTCCATGTCGTAGTTTTCCAGAAAGACAACGCTGTTGGGGTATTGGCGCGACATCTGGACAAGGTTGTGGACGATGGCTTTGCCTGTGTCGTCGAGCGGGTGAGCCTTGCCTGAAAACACGATTTGAACTTTGCCGGTCTTGAGGAGTTCGCCGAGTTTGTTTTCATAAGCAAAAATCAGGTTGCTGCGTTTGTAGGGAGCAGCGCGACGCGAGAAGCCAACAAGCAACGAGTCAGCGTTCAGCTGAACCCCTGTGCGCTTTTTGATGAATTCGATCGTGTCTTTCTTCACTTCCTGATGGGATGTCCACATGGAGTCCAGGGAAGTGAAATCGCGGCGCATGCGTTCGTCGACCCAGGTCGGAACGTGAATGCCGTTGGTGATGCCAATGATCGACGAACGACCAGAAACGTCGGACCACATTTGGTTCGCCGTTTCGGCGTGGAGCTGGGCAACGGCGTTTGCGTTTCGGGAAAGACGCAGGCCTGCAACGGTCATGTTGAATGGTGTTCCGCCGATGCGGTTGAGTTGTTCAATGCTCAAGCCGAGGTTGGCACCCATGTAATTCAACAGTTCAATGTTGTGGTGCTCATTGCCTTCCTTGATGGGAGTGTGGGTGGTGAACACGATCTGCTGGCGGGTTTGTTGCCAAGCAGAGTCGAAGTTTTGTCCTTGTGCCATTTTTTGACGGATAAGTTCGAGTCCGGCCAGTGCGGCGTGTCCTTCGTTGAAATGGTAGACGTCGACAGCGTGACCCAGTGCTTGCAGAGCGCGCACACCGCCCACTCCAAGAACTATTTCCTGTGCGACGCGTTCTTCGCCAAACCAACCGTAGAGTTGTCCGGTGATCCACTTGTCGGCGTTTTCAGGAATGTCTGTGTCCAACAAGTAGAGTGGGGCGTTGTTGTAGGCATCGCAGAGCCAAACCTTGCACCAAACGTCATTTTGGCGAATTTTCACGCTTACCTTGATGCCGGTGTCCTTGAGTTCGGGATATTGGAAGTTGTGATAGGCGTCGTAGGGTTTGCCGTCTGCACCAATTCTTTGCTCTGTGTAACCTTGTTTCCACTTGAGACCGATGCCGACCAGGGGAAGTTTGTTGTCTTTTGCACCCTTGAGAGTGTCTCCGGCCAAAATTCCAAGACCGCCGCAGTAGATCTTCAGGGCTGTTTCAAGACCGTATTCCATGCAGAAATAAGCGACAGATGGCTTTTGTGTCGTAGACATAAGTGCTCCGAAATAGATGGGGTTCAGCAAACATTACTTTGACAGGCTAAAACTCAGGCCTGCCGCGACCGGGACAATAACAAATATTTTTCTCAAGGTGTCCTGCGCCAGGAAGAGAAAGGCAATTGTTACGGTTTTTTGGGGCAGAATTCAGATTTATCTGGCCTCATCAATTGGGATGGCCTGAAACGAATAAGATCCCGTAAATATTTAGAAAAGAAATCAAACTCATAATTTATGGGGATAAGCCGAAATTACCGGTACTGATTGTCGAGGGCTGTTCCTATGAGAAAACTATCCTTTGTTCTTGGTATTGTGGCTGTCGGTTGCGGTGTGACACAAAGCAACAACGAAGCCTTACAGGTGCGATTCCTTGCGAATGGCGAACAATCTCGGGTCGGGATGGGCGAAGACACTTTGGGGATTGCTGCAGCGAATTCCAAACAGCAAGGGTCCTCCGCAACGGTGGTGAACAGATCCAATGCTGAGCCTTTGAAGATACACCAGGCATTCGGCTCGTATGTGCGGTTTGTATCGCCCACAACCGGTCAGCAGTGTGCTGGAGTCTATTCGTACGAGCCTGATCCCACGGCACCGGGAAAGGTCAATGTGTATTTCAATTCCGCGGTTCATTGTTTTGAAAAGGTCAATCCACTCGGAATTGCAACACTGACTCTGAAGAAAAGTGGTGTGGTTTTAGGCAGTGCAAGTGTGCTGCCAAAAAGTTTCATTAAACCATATGGCTATGCAAATTCATTATCCAAAAGCATTTCATTCAGTAGAGTTGAGGTTCTTTTGGACAAGAGTGGCAAGCCCACAGATGCAATACGGCTATTGGTGGATCAACAGCCACTGGCATCAGCCGAAAAGTCCTTTCTGCCCAGTTGCGACAAGTACGTAGCGGTGAGTGGTGACAAGGCACTGCATGCCATGGGTTGGTCCGACAGTCTCAACAGTTTGTTTATAGCGGGAGTGAGGGCCAGCGGATTGAATGGCTTGCCTACCTCAGTTTCCGACATGCTCAATTCGGTTGGACAGCCTGTACCGACAGTTTTTGAACTGGAGGGAGTTGGTTCGGTTGCAGGTGAATCGGGTGGGCCCGTCTTTCAGGTGCAAGGCAGGGCCGAAACAAATCGCGTGGATGGATATGAGTGTGTCCATGGTGTCATCAGCAGAGAAGTGGTGACACCGGAAATCAAAGGTGTTGGAAGTTTGAGCTTGAAGTTCAGTACTTTCTACACGCCAATTACGGGGACTGCCCAAGGTTTCACATGGAAAGATTTGCTCTAATTGTCGAAGAAAGGACAGACCCATGAGGACGCGCAAAACACCTTTCTCTTTTTCGCTTGTGCTGCTTGTGATGTGTGCTTCAGTTGAGCAACCGGTATTGGCTGGTTCAAACAATGGCTCGCTTGCGACAAACAGTGGTTTCAGTTGCGACAATCGTGCCGACTTGAAAAAGGATTTTCAGCTTTGGTGCACGGCTGCGAACGCACAATTGATCCGCTCGCAATGTTTTGCTGTGGTTCATATGGACACCGGCGTGCAGAGGTGCGGATGGCAGGGGTGCGGATTTTTCAGCTTTGTTGGCCAAAAACCATCTTTAAGTGGTGAAATGGTGGTTGAATACGGGATTTCGACTCCCCACGGTTTGACCACCATTCCGGCCTCGTGGCAGCAGTCAGGAAATCAAGTGCTTCCACAGTCGCCGTATCCAAGAACGTATTTAACGGTTGATCAGTTTCTGACTGTTCGTTCTGGCTGCAAAGGGCCAAAATCGAATTTGAATTTGGACCCAGCAGTGGTCGATCGCATCTGCGGCATTGGTGACAGCAGCCTCGATCTGAGTCCCTATTACGTCTGCATGAAAGCACAAAAGTTGGTTCCCTGAATCAATTTTGCCCTGAATGCGTGGCTGAAAGTTATTTTGAAAAGAGAAATTTCAGTCCTGCAGAGACCAGGACAATACCAAATATTTTCTTGAGTGTGTCTTGCGGCAGTTGAAGGGCAAGTGTTGCTCCAAGATAGGCCCCCAAAGCCATTGCCAGTGCGATATAAAGCGAAGAGCGGATCTCGAGGTTTCCCGCATTGTAATACTTGACGGCTGCAAAAATGCCGACCGGCAGAATGAGCGCCCCGATGGAGGTGCCTTGAGCTGAAATTTGCGTCATGCCCCCAAACATCACAAGAAGTGGAACGATCACAAGTCC
Source organism: Pseudomonadota bacterium (assembly GCA_039799985.1). Classification (GTDB taxonomy): domain Bacteria; phylum Bdellovibrionota_B; class Oligoflexia; order Silvanigrellales; family Silvanigrellaceae; genus RFOM01. The sequence continues at coordinate 6,078 of JBDLRR010000393.1, forward strand.
GCCACCAATTCCGACCAATCCGCTGAGTGTTCCTGCGGCAAGCCCTATGCCAAGCAAAGTCCATACAGGTATCGTCAAGGCCCCTCCCGATTATTTCTCTTTGGAATGGTTTGCACTCATTGCATCGTTCAAGACTATCAGATGAATCAGTGCTTCCAAGTAGGCTTCGGTTTTTTCCACGGTCTCACCGCCACAGTAGATTCCATGTTGGGAGAGCATGAAGAGAACCGGACCTTTTTTTGCCGATGGTTCAGCAAACTGTTTTGCTTTGATGTCATTGGCGAGTTGGCGCATGTCCTGGTTGTTTTCATACACAGTGAGAACCAGAGGAGTGTTGTGATCTGCAGCTCCAAGAGCTTTGAGCAGTTCGTGTCCCGCAATTTTGACTGCTGGTGGTCTGAGGTTTTCAAGCTCTGGAGCATGGCAATGAAGAATGCAGCCCACCCAGGGGCATTTTTCGTAAACCAGTGCGTGAAGCAAAGT
>JBDLRR010000394.1:0-13184 GCA_039799985.1 Pseudomonadota bacterium
CCCGACATCATGGGCTGTCTGCCGGCCTCGAGATCCTGAAATGCAAGACGGAAATGATGCAGGCTAACCGAACTGAAACTCACCATGCGGGCATCGTCGGTGCCGCGGTGGGAGATTTTTCTGGCCGCCTCTGCGAAATGGTTTTTCCAACCCTGTGCTTCGGGGTGGGTGTGATTCGCTGTAATGAGGCCAGAAAAACCACACATGGTTCAATCGACTTTCAACTGTTGTTTGTTTGTCCGTTTAGCGGACTGCGGGTCGATATCATGTTCTGCGGGACCGTCGTCAAGGGCTGTGGGATGCGACTGCGTGCCGATTGTCTTGAACTGTCGCGGCATGCACGGATCATCAAATTCAGCGTGCGCGCAATCGGATTCTGCCCGTAATGGTCGCTTTGCGTTCCATGATTGGATAGCTCAAGCAGGAATTCATGCTCCTTGATCGACTCACCACCACTGCGCGCGTTGATTTTTGCCCGCGTGAGAGCCAACTGAAGGAGTTGTTCTTCATGAGAACTTGCAACCCCCAGAGCTTTCAGAGCAGCCAGGGTTTCGGGGCGGCTTGCAAAAAATGGTGATTTTTTGCGCAGTGCTCTGACCAGAAATTCAACATATTCGACATGATGTTTTGAAGTCTGGAACTGGGGCGTGAGGCTCTCGACATAGAGTTTTTCAAACAACTGGATTGCAAAGTCATGCAACCAGAAGTTGGGTGCCATCAAGAATACCTGTGCAGCAAATCGGCTCGCGTTGGAAACAATCCAGTTTGGTGGTTCACGCAGATCCTCTTCCCATTTTTGTGAGGTTAGGGTTCTGAGCCACTGCCATTGCGCGCGGGTGACAATGCGTGTGTCGGCCGGATGAACCGGCAGCTGAAGGGCCCAGGGAGTGAATTGCCGGGAGTAGAGTTGTTGGTTTTGTTCGATTGCCGGCAGAAGGCTGAGGAAGAATTGATTGATGATGGCATTCGCCTTGTTGAGTACAGATGGTGCAGCGGACTGGTTTTGGAATTCCACCTGGATTTGACTGTAGTCGCGTTGAAGCGATCGAACCAACCCCTTGATGACTGCCATGTCGGCAGCCTTCTGGGTCATCATTCTGCGCATGAGTTGCATTACGCCTTGTTCGGCAGCCGGATTCAGAACGGCTTCGCGGAACAGACCATCAAAGAACCACTCGGCGAAGAAGCTGAGTTGAAAGGCCGACATCGCTCCGTCTTCGAGGAATGCCAGGCACGCTTCGGCGTTTTGCAGCTTCCACAGGTGCCCACCAAATTGTGATGACAATTTGAATGCAGAAACTCCCTTGAGTGCCAGTGTGTGATCAGCGGTTGTGGAGATTTCCTGGATGATTTGGTCTGGAGCAGATGCTTTGCCACCTGCCGAAACCGGAATTCCACCCAGAGCTGCAGTGATTCTGGAGACCGGAGCGAGCAACAGTTCTTTCAACTTGTTGAGTTGGTCGGATGCAGAGAACAACCGCGCCATCGAGGGATCTTGAGTCTTGACGACATTGATGAGCCGCAGTCGATCAGCATGGTTGATTTCGCTGCTGTCTTGTTCAATCAGCTTATAGACCTGCTGAGCAAAGCATTCTGTTGCATTCAGGTATTGTCTTCGCGTGAGTGCGTCAGAGTGGTTGAGATAGACCTGTGCGCGGCGGAGCAGGTAAGCCAATCCACCCAATGCGCCCTTTGGTGAAAGCCCCGAAGGAAATTGAGAATGGCCTGCAATGAAAAACAGCAGGTCTGCGCAATCGCCAACACTTGCTGCTGAAGTCACAACCTCAATGATTCCGTTGCAGGTTGCCGGATTCAGGGAATCGACCTGGATTCCATTTTCGGTGACCTGGGCACGGACGACATCTGCAATTGTCTGGGGACTCACCTTGCGTTCAACAAAGCTCATCAGCAACGTGGAGATCACTTGCTCGGTCGAGGGTGGGGGGACACTGGTTGCTGAGAACTTAGGCATATCGATTTTGTCGCGGCTGATCATGAGTCACCTCTCCAGCATGTTCACACCTCATTTTATCAGCGGGACGGAATGGGGCACGGGCAAGAATTTCCCTTGAAAGCAGATTTGGGTTAAGTAGTCATCCCGACAAACAAACCTTGTTTTCCGGGAGCTTCCATGCAGTTTCAGCAAAAAGGCGGCGCGCGTAAGGGTGGGCAACATCCGACCAAGTACATTTTCGTGACGGGCGGTGTCGTCTCGAGCATCGGTAAAGGCCTGGCGGCGGCAAGCCTGGGTGCGTTGTTGGAAACACGTGGTCTGCGTGTCTCGATGACCAAAATGGATCCTTACATCAACGTCGATCCGGGCACCATGTCGCCGTTTCAGCACGGTGAAGTCTTTGTCACAGACGATGGCGCCGAGACGGACCTCGACCTGGGGCATTACCAGCGCTTCACGCGTGCAAACTTGACCAAACGCAACAGCTTCACCACTGGCCAGGTTTACGACACTGTCATCAACCGCGAACGCAAGGGTGATTATCTGGGCGGAACGGTTCAGGTGATTCCCCACATTACAGATCAAATCAAGCGCAACATTATTCACTCATCCGAGGGGGCTGATGTTTCAATTGTTGAGGTGGGTGGAACGATTGGCGATATCGAAAGCCTTCCGTTTTTGGAGGCGATCCGTCAGTTCCGCAATGACGTGGGCAAGGAAAACTCACTTTTTATTCACGTGACGCTTGTGCCCTATATACGTGCTGCAGGTGAGCTCAAAACCAAGCCCACACAGCATTCTGTGAAAGAACTGCGTGCCATCGGTATTCATCCGGACATTCTGATTTGTCGAGCCGATCAGCCCATGTCGCAGGACGTGCGTGAGAAAATTTCCTTGTTCTGCAATCTCGAACGCGACAGCGTTTTTGAGGCGCTCGATGTCGACAATATCTACCGCATGCCCATCATCTATCACGAGCAGGGTCTCGATGCGCGCATCGCCGAACACCTTGGAATCTGGACGGCGCAGCCCAATCTTGAGGATTGGAACCGGATTATTGAACGACTCGAGAAACCACGTTGGACCATCAAGGTGGGTGTGGTCGGCAAGTATCTTGGCGTGCGAGACAGCTACAAGTCGCTGTATGAAGCGCTCACCCACGGTGGTATTGCCAATGAAGCTGCCGTTGAGATTGTGGGTCTGGATTCAGAGCAGATTTCACCTGCCAATGCAGCCGAAACGTTGGCAGAATTCAATGCCATCATCGTGCCCGGCGGATTTGGTGATCGTGGTGTGTTGGGAAAAATGGCCGCAATCCAATATGCGCGTGAACAGAAAGTTCCGTTCCTTGGAATTTGTCTGGGAATGCAGTTGGCCTGCCTGGAATATGCGCGCAATGTTTTGAAGATTGCCGATGCGAATTCAGAAGAGTTTGATCCGCAGTCGCGCAATCGGGTGATTCATTTGATGGAAAGCCAGCAGCAGGTCGAACGCAAGGGCGGAAGCATGCGTTTGGGAGCTTACGATTGTGTTGTTCGCCGCAATTCCAATGCTTACACCGCCTTCAATGCAGATCGCATCAGCGAGCGTCACCGTCATCGTTACGAATTCAATCCCGAGTTCCGCGCTCGTTTTGAAGACAGTGGTTTCATTGTCTCGGGCGAAAGTCCCGATGGTACTTTGGCAGAAATGATGGAGATCGGATCGCATCCCTGGTTTCTGGGCTGCCAATTTCATCCAGAGCTTAAAAGCAGGCCGACGCAGCCGCATCCGCTGTTTCGCGAATTGATTGGTGCTGCGGTGAAGCGCAGCCAACAAAAGGCCTGAGTTGGCTTCGGCTGATTAGAGTTTTTGCTGGCCCGGCGATGCGCTGGCAAGGCTGTCTTCGATTTGGGCATCGTAGCCAAAGTAGCTCAGCCCAACGGCTTTCCAGGTTGTTGCACCATTGCTCACAACTTTTTGCAGCGACAGGCTCAAGCCACGCCCCAGTTCAGGATTTCCGGCAGAAAATACGACGACCGAAGGGTCAGCGTTGGTGTTTGAAGCCGTGGGTTTGAGCTGCAGGTTTTTGTCCGGCTTGAGGGTTTTGCTTTCGGTTGTCGCAGACACCAGTCCGCCGTCGCTTTCGATGGCGGAATTCCACACTCCATCCTGGCCCGATGGCCCGACTGCAAAGTCGCCGTTCATGTAAATAGAGTATTTCTTTCCAGAGGAGCCTATGAAAACAAATGAGTATTTGATGCTCATTTGTTTGAACGAAGATCCGCCGTCGGCGCTGTCGGCAGGAAGGTCACGCAGGGCGGATTTTTTGGATCTTTGGGTACATGCCTCGGTACCCACGAGTATCAGCAGGGCAAGACTTGTCGCCAGGATCCAAGGACGCCCCAGACATTCGGACGCACGATGGTCGTTTTTTCTTTCATTTTGCTGATCATTCATGCCCTGTCGACTTGCCTCCACCTGCCATTGGCCCCTATGTTGATCGGGTCGATTGAAGAATGGCACAGCATTCAATTTCAAGGGAGTTTGGAGTCAAAAATGAGTACGAACCGACCAAGGTCTGCCGAACTGATGGTGCGTAGCAGGAAAATTTTTCCTGGTGGCGTGAATTCACCTGTCCGCTCGTTTCGAGGCGTGGGCGGAGACCCCATCGTTTTTTCCCATGGCCAGGGAAAATTCCTGACCGACGTCGACGGCAACACATTCGTTGATTTCTGCGGTTCGTGGGGACCTTTGATTTTGGGATATTCGCATCCCAAGGTTCTTGCTGCGGTTGCACGCCAATCACAACGTGCTCTCACGTTTGGCGCGCCCAGCGAGGAAGAAGTGTTGCTCGCCGAAAAAATTCAGAGCTGGATTCCCGGTCTCGAGATGATGCGGTTTGTGAGCAGTGGAACAGAGGCCACGATGAGTGCCATTCGGGTTGCCAGAGCAGCAACCGGACGAAACAAATTTGTCAAATTCGAAGGCTGTTATCATGGACATGCCGATTGTCTGCTGGTCAAGGGCGGCAGTGGTCTGGCGACGTTGGGTCAAGCAAGCTCGGCTGGCGTGCCAGAAGGTTGCGTCGCAGACACCATCACAGGGATCTACAATTCAATTGAAGGCATTGAGAGCATATTTGCCGAATGGGGCAAAGACATCGCCGCGGTGATCGTCGAACCCATGGCAGCCAACATGGGCTTGGTTTTGCCGGTGCCAGGTTTTCTTGAAGCTTTGCGTCGCCTGTGCAGTCAGCACGGCAGTGTGTTGATTTTTGATGAAGTCATGACCGGATTCCGGGTGGCGCGCGGCGGCGCAGCTGAGGCATTTTCGGTTCAACCGGACCTTTGGACTTTTGGAAAAATTGTGGGTGGAGGTCTGCCTGCAGCCGCTTATGGTGGTCGCAAAGACGTGATGGAACACGTTGCTCCACTGGGGCGTGCGTACCAAGCCGGAACGCTGAGCGGGAATCCACTGGCCATGGCTGCTGGTCTTGCCACTCTCCAGGAAATGGAGAGCCAGGATGCGTTCAACAAACTTGAACAATTGGGCCAGCAGCTCGACAAAGCGGTTGCCCAGAAATTGTCAGCTGCCATACAGGCTGGCAAGCTTTCTTATGTGCGCAAATCTTCGTTCTTTTGCTTTTTCTTTGGCAACGGAAAAGCACCACGCAACTTCGCCGAAGTCTCTGCATGCAACATGAACCAATTCAACAAAGTTTATCATGCCTGGCTGAACGCAGGGATCTACATGGGGCCGAGTGGTTACGAAGTTGGCTTCCTGAGCACAGAACATTCGCAGCAGGATTTGGAGAGGTTGGTGAGTGTCGTTGGTGAGAACATCTGAAACGCTGGAAAGCCTTGTCGACAAAGTTTGTGTTCGGACTGTCTTGCAGCGTTGCACGCAGGCAGAGGTCGTCATTGAAGGTCAATCGCGCGGTTGCATGGGCAACGGGTTGCTGCTTTTAACGGGATTCGGCAAAAAGAGTCCGGAATTGCCCGCCGAAAGCGTCGAGGCCTTTTTGTCTCTTTCCACTGAGGCACGACGCGCAAGACTTGAGCCTTTGTTCACCAGATGGTGGGACAAGTTGTCTCAGCTCAGAATATTTTCCGATGAACAGGGCAAAATGAATCTTTCCTTTCTGCAGCAGCCCAAAGAGACAGGCCTCTATATTGTGAGCCAGTTCACTTTATTTGCCGACCTGCGCAAGGGAAACAGGCCTGGCTTTTCGCTGGCACTCGAGCCCGCTGTTGCCCGCGCATGCTTTGAAGATTTGTTGTCGTTTGTTGAAAAAAGAATGGATGATCGAAATCTGTTTTCGGGAGTGTTTGCGGCCGATATGAAAGTCTCACTGACGAACGATGGACCTGTCACGGTGATGTTCGATTGTTCGCTTGAGCGGGGTGTGGAGGCTTTGTGAAGTTTGTCTCGACTGTTTTCGCGTCAAACCCGCAGATGCGGATGATACGTTTTTTCAAATCCGTACGAAGGGTTTTTGAAAACTCAAAGCTTCTTCTTCGATTGCTTGTCCCCTTTTCAGTTCATATTCGGCTCTGGATTCTTTTTGTTTTGATTTTGATTTTTCAGGCGTCTCTTCAACCATTCTTTCCGAAATTGTTGTTGTTGAGTCTGAGCGCAGCGGTTGCTTTCATTGCACTTGTTCGTTTGGTTGATTTGCCTCTGCGCGCCTTGCAGCAGCTCACCCGCCAGGGTGGATTCGACTTGTCGGGATCTGTTGCCGCCATTTCCGGCTACGATGAATATTCGCGTTTGGCTCGTGCGATTCAGGGAATGGGTCGCAGGATGAACACTTCAATTCAGGAAGCCCGTGAGCAAAACACCCGCATCGATGAAATTTTCAACGCCATTGGTGAAGGCGTTGTCTTGTGCACGATGGAAGGCAAGATCCTTAAAATCAACCACACCGTTCGCCGATGGCTCGAGTACTACGGGGATCCGACTGGGCGTGACTTTGTAGACGTGGTTCGCAGCGTCGAACTCAACAACCACTTTATCTCTTTCCTGCAGCGCTGCCGCCAGGCAGAATTGTTGGGCGGAGTTGAACCTGAGGTGGTCGAGTCGATCCATCTCGACGGCCCCGAGGCGCGACGCGTGCGCGCAAAAATGGTTCCCGTCCAGTCCGGAAACCAAAACCCCGTGTGCTTTATCTTCTTGTTTGATTTGAGCGACCTGCACAGGCTCGAACAGTTTCGGCGAGAGTTTTTTGCCAATGTCAGCCATGAACTGAAAACTCCCATTTCTTCGATTCGGGGTTACGCAGAAATTCTTCAGGATCAATTTTCAAGTTTGCCGGCCGAAACTGCCCAGCAGTTTTTGACGATCATCATGCGCAATTCGGAGCAGGTTTCGACGTTGCTCCAGGACATGATTTTGTTGTCGAACATTGAAAACGGACAAATGTTGCTCACCCTAAAGCCTTATGACATTCGTGTTGCTCTTGCCCGGGTCAAGGAAACTTTGGGTCCCAAAGCAAAAGACGCAGGTGTCAGCGTGGTGGTCGATGTGGCACCCGAAATCGGCGAACTCAACGTCGACGGCCAGCGATTTGATTCGGTCCTGCTCAATTTGGTCGACAACGGAATCAAGTACAATCGCCGCGATGGTTATGTGAAGGTTTCGGTTCGGCAAACCGAGAGCGAATGGCTTATCTATGTTGAAGATTCCGGACTTGGAATTCCTCACTCAGCCCAGCTGCGTGCCTTCGAGCGATTCTATCGGGTCGACAAGAGTCACACCCGCTTTGGTGGTGGATCCGGGCTCGGACTTGCGATTGTGAAACATGTTGTGCAGGCTCATGGTGGAAACATCACTCTCCGGAGTGAACCCGGCACGGGCACGGTTTTCACTGTCACGGTGCCACGCCGTCGTGCGCAGGCACGCATTGATACCCACACACCTTTCTAAACTGTCAGTTGGGTTTCCATTCGGCACTCATGGCGCCCATGCCGCTGGCTGTGCATGCCTGTTTGAGCGCAGTTCTGGCTGTGTCGAGTTTTGCCAGAGTTTTGTTGAGTTCATCCTGGATTGGCACCAGTTCGCTCTCAAGAGTCTTGACGTCGGCTTCAATTTGATTGGCCTGGTTTTGCAGGTTAGCAAGCATTTCTTGCGCGTTTTTGATCATCTCTGACTGTTGGCCTGTCGTGAGTTGTTGGCCTACCTGCAAAATTTGCAAAAATTGTTGTTGTTGCGTGATTTGCTTTTGAACATTTTTAAAGAGCTCATTCTTGCCGCTGATGGCGCTCGATTTTTGATCGAGAGTCGCCTTGATGTAACTCGCTTGTGCAAGAATTGGCAGATCTTTCCAGAGCAGGCGTTGTTCGGTCAGGTAGGACACTTTTCCACTTGTGGCGTCCTGTCCAACAGAAATCGCGCAGTGTCCGTCCTTGATGACACTGGGAATCGCACCGCAGGCATCGGGTTTCACCGCCAGCCCTAGCGTCGCGGGGCTGAAGGGATTGCTGACACCGGCCGGGATTTGCGCTTGAGCCATCGCCATGTTTTCTGCCACTTTCTCAAGGTCAGCCAATGGAGTTTGACTTTGGCTCACAAAGTCCTGGCAAAAAACAATTTCTCCCGCCACGGAGCTGAGAGAATAGCGAAACAATTTTTCTGCAGTTCCAGTACCGGGAATTCCTGGTTGCTGGACAGGCGTTGTTGCGGTGACCGGAGCAGCCGCAGGTGCAGGATTGCTGCTTGTAGATTTTTTCGTGCACGCCAGGGATGCGGTGGTCAAAATAGCCAGGCTTGCCAATGCCACCAGTTGCTTTTCCTGGGTGATTTGTCGCGGTTTTGCAATTCCATTCGTCGACATGACTCTCACTCCTGTGCGTCCATTCGGTCATTCAACTTGTCCGCATCGGAACTGAATTAAAAAAGTTGAGTCAAGTTTCTCATTCAGTACGCCGATAAAGAAATTGATTGTTTTCTTAAGAGGTGGAAATGTGGCTTGTTTTTTTGGTTTCTTTGGCGTTAACCACAGCTTGTGCCGACAAGAAGCCAACGGGTAGTGTTGGCGGAAAAGCGCTCGCTCCAGCTGCAAAGAAATCTGCAGATTCGTCGGAATCCCCAGCTATCGCGGAATCACCGTTGTGGACCACCACAAATGCTCCATTGAAATTGCGTTGTGAGCCCCCCTCGGAGTTGGGATTCAAAATTTCGAATGGCATGAATGAAGTGAACAAGTACTTGCTCGCGAGATTTGCAATCTTGGGCTCACCGGCCTTGAAGTTCGAAAGCGCTGCTCTGCAAAATTATTTCAAACAAGCAGGATTTTCAGAAGTGAAGTTGCTCGACAATCCAAGCAAGGGTGTGCAGGGGATTGTTGCGACTTTCGACAAGGTCAATCTGGTTGTTTTCAGAGGCACACACAGCGCTGCAGGTGTTGCGACAGATTTAAATTTCTTTATGTCATCGAGCGGCTTTTTAAATATGCCGGGCGGCGTTCATGGCGGCTTCAAGGCAGCCTACGAGAGTGTTCAAGCGGATGTCACCGCGGCTCTTGATGTTGCCAAACGGCCGGGAGTTCCAACGTACTACGTTGGGCATAGTTTGGGTGGTGCATTGGCAATGCTCGCTGCAGCTGATGGCTTGGCGAAGGGGGTTAAGGTTGAAGGTCTGTTGACCCTCGGACAACCACGGACGGGGAATGTGAATTATGCATTGAGATTTTCTTCGGCGCTCAGAGAAAAATACTTTCGTTATGTTTTCGAAAATGACCCCGTTCCGCACCTCCCGCCGACCGCAAGTGCCGGGGAATCCGCAGCATCATCGCTCTCCAGCAACAATCTTTTCAAGTTGGGAATACAGGCAGCGACTTTGGTGCAATTTGGGCACGTTGGTGTTCCATTGCAGCTGGGCGAGGTAAAATTCGGAACACAGAAGTATGAATCTGATGATGCCTGGGACAAGTCCTATTATATGACCAACAGCACTCTCATCAAAAACTCTTTGCCGTCAGCATTGTCTTCCGCGACCACGGGTTCCTTGAGCTCATTGTCAAAAGACAATGTTGTTGCCGATCATGATCTTGAAAACTACCTGTGCTCAATGCTCGAGTCGGCAAAGTGATTCAGACCTTGGAAGATTTTTGTTTGTCGATCAGTTGATAGCCAAATCCGTGAACGGTTTCGATCAAGCTGCCGGCATCGCCGAGCTTCTGTCGGAGCCGTTTGACGTGGGTGTCGACTGTGCGTGTATTGAGCTGTCCCTCGTAACCCCACACCCTTTGCAGCAGCGCATCTCGACTTTGCAAGCGCCCCGCTCTTTCGGCGAGGTAAATGAGCAATTGGTATTCTGTCGCAGTCAAGGCTACGGGTTCGTCGCCAACCACAACCTTGAATTGTTCGGGGAAGATGGTCAGCATGCCGATGCGGATCACTTTTTCATTCAGGTCATCGGATGTATCCAAGGTTTTTCCAACGATCAATTCTGCACTGCTGGCTGTTGATGGTGTGATCGATACAGGATGACTGACTGACGAATGGAAACCAGTTCTGCGCAGCAATGCCTGCACTCGCAACAGAAGCTCACGTGGTGAAAACGGTTTTGTGATGTAGTCGTCGGCTCCCGCCTCGAATCCATCTATTTTGTCAGACTCTTGTGATTTGGCGGTCAAGAGAATCACCGGAATCGCTGCAAGCTCAGGGGTTCTGCGCAATTGTCGAAGAACCTCTGTGCCCTCGGTATGTGGAAGCATGACGTCGAGCAAGATGATGTGGGGCTTGAATTCCTGGATGCGAGCCAGCGCTTTTTCTCCATCGAAGTGCGACAGCACTTCGTAGTCTTTGGTTGATTCCAGAGTGAACTTGAGCAGATTGTTCAGGTCGCGATCATCCTCAATGATGAGCACTCGGGAACGTGAGTCGCTTTGGCGTTGTGTTTGGTTCGAGTCAGTCAATTTTCAGGCCTCCGTATTCGCCCTGACGTGTGTAACAGAATCCTGCAACAGGACGGAAGTCTGCCGCAAAAAAGCAACAGTTCTGACACCAAAAAGCCTCAAACGCCAGTTTCAGCGTCTGAGGCTTTATGTTCTGGGTTGCGTCAGGCGAGTCAGGCGCGCTCAGCGTTTTCTTCGCGCTGTTGTTTGATCTTCTCTTGCAATTGCATGATGCCGTCGATCACTGCTTCAGGAGTGGGAGGGCAGCCAGGCACATAAACATCAACCGGTACAATCCGATCGATACCCTGAACCACATGGTAGGCGCGGTAAAAACCACCTGAAGACGCACATGCACCCATCGACAGAACCCATTTGGGTTCGGACATTTGGTCATAGATACGGCGCAAAACCGGTGCCATTTTTTCGGTAATCGTTCCGGCAACAACCAGAAGGTCTGCCTGGCGCGGGCTGAAGCGGACAACCTCTGCGCCGAAGCGCGACAAGTCGTACTTGGGACCCATCACAGACATCAGCTCAATACCGCAGCATGCGGTTCCAAATGGATACGGCCACAAAGAGTTGCGGCGCGCCCAGTTCACAAACTGATCGACTTTTGTGGTGATGTAAAATTCGCTTCCATAGCTGTGGTGCTTCATTTCGTTTCTCCGGTCTGGGCACGTGAGCAAATGTTAACTAATCACACGAGCATAGGGTTTGTCGATGGTTGTTGGCTGAAATCCCCAAGACTCCTCAGTTGAGGAAGATCTTGAGCCCTCCCTCGCTTTGCAAGCCAACTTCCAGAGATTCTCCAAATCCAAGCACACAGGCAGTCACAGGTCCATCGACGCACACAATCCCGTGACGCATCCGAGAGAAAAGTGTGACTGTCTGGGTGTTTCCGTCAAGTAAGAGTTTGGTCATTGACAGGTGATGGCTTGGCTGTGCGTAAGGTTCGCGCACTGCCAACAGAAAACGGTCCGAACCAACATCCAGAGCCCCAAGACCATAGGAGTGAATCGCAGCGGTGCTGCCTGCTGGTGTGGCCAGCCAAAGTCCACTCGAGACTTGTTTTTCAGTGCGGTGCTCTGGCCCTTCAACGGTGAGTGTGTATCTGCTTGCAGATGCGGGATGTTGATGGCCAAAATAAATGTCATTCAGCGCATAGGGCAGTTGAAGGCCGAGGTTGGTGCGCGCAACAAGCCTGCGAACCGTTTTGGGCTTTCGTTTTTCCGAAATAATATCGGCCAGTTTTTGCTCAACATCAGCAGGATTCAATGCGCACAGGTGACCCACGGAATGTTTCGGCACAGAGTTCACGCCCACAATGCGGGTGTTTCCCCCGACAAAATGGCTTGTTCTGAGCAGCGTACCGTCACCGCCAACACAAATCACAAGATCGAGCCGCGAGCGCAGGCCTGGCTCACGACCCGCTTGGAAATGAGCGGGTCCTCCACCAGGTGACTGAGCCAGATCGTCGAGCGTGTGCAGACTGAATGACAGCCCCTGCTGGGTCAGACTGGTGAGAAGACTGTCGAGCGTTTGGCAGTGTTGGTCGTGAGCACTCTGGAGCGTATCGTCGGACTGGCCGTCCTTGAGAAAATAGCTCCGGCCTGTTTCGGTGTTGAAGTCTGCCGCATACCGTTCAAGTGCGGTTTTCTTTTGAACAACAACAATATCTGGAAGGTGAGCGTTGCCACCCCAGGGAATGTACGAGGACATCAGCGCAACAGCTCCACGTTGCGCTTGATTTCCTTGTTGTTGGTGTACACGTCGAACAGCTTGCGCTGCATGGTCGACACATACGATTGGGCTGAAAGACGTTGATCTGCGGTTTGCAGGCGACGCAGGCGTTCGCCGTCAGGTGTCAGGCCTTCTTTGCGGCTTGCCAATCGGACAAGTGCCTTCCGGCCTCCAAAGTCAAGAATCTGTGGAGTCATTTCACCTTTGTTCTTGAGACCAAAAAGCACCGGCAACAGCGCATCTGAAGGTCCCAAATCTTCGATGAAACGGGTTCTCGGCGTGATTGCCTTTTTGCTGGCCTTCCATTCGAATCCGTTTGTTTCGGCAAGAGAGTTGACCTCGGTAAATTTCTTTTCGCCAAGCAGTTTATTGATTTCTGTTTCGATCGCAGAGCTCATTTCAGTCTTGATTTTTTCACTCAAAGAACGCTCAGCAAGCTCGGTTTTGACGTCTTCAAATTTGCGTTCGAGGCGCTCGCGCGATTCTTGCCAGCGCAAAAGTCGATAGCCAAACGGGGTGTCCAGCACTTCAGACAGCGAGTTGTCTTTGGTCAGGGCAAAAGCTGCGGTCGACGAAGCCGAGTCGATATTGGTGGAATCAATCCAGCCA
>JBDLRR010000395.1:0-2837 GCA_039799985.1 Pseudomonadota bacterium
GGACAGAGATTCAGCCCAAACTGCGTTTTTGTGGAAAATGACTGCTTGGTCAAGAGAAAACTTTTTGAATAAACTTGGCAAATTTTTAGACAGTGATTAATTCTTGTCAGGCCTGTGAACAACTTTTCTACGGTGATTGTCGAATGAGTATTTACGAAAAACATGTTTTTGTTTGCGAAAATCAGCGTCCGGAAGGCGATCCGCGAGGATGTTGTTACTCCAAAGGCGCTCCGGAATTGACCGCTGCCTTGAAGAAACTTGTCGCCGAAGCCGGACTTGCAAAAAAAGTGCGGGTCAACAAAGCGGGCTGCCTTGGACAATGTGCCATGGGAACAGCTGTGGTGATTTATCCCGAAGGCACATGGCAATCCAAGGTGAAGCCTGAAGATGCTCCAGCTGTGTTTGAAAAACATATCGCAGGGCTCAAAGGATGACTTTCGAGATTCCATTTGAATCGGGACGCTTGCGATCGCCCCGATCATTGAATCAAAGTTTTCTTCATGAACGCTATTCTCAACTGACCATGCCTGCCGGTGCGCTTGATGCACTCATGCATCCGGTGCTCAAGATTCATTCGCAGCGAATCACCGATGACGCATCACCTTTGCGTTTTGGGTTTGCGCTTTTTGCCGGCGATCACTCCGTTGCGCGCGAGCACGGCGTGAGCGCTTATCCACCAGAAGTGACTCCCCAGATGGTCGCAAATATCGTTTCTGGCGGTGCAGCCATCAGCCAGCTCGCAAAGCAAAGACAATCACCTCTTTTGGTGTGCGACGTGGGCGTGGCCGCAGGGTTTGACGCAATCCTTTCGGTTCAGCCGGTGGAAGGTGTGATTTATCGCAGAGCGAATTTGAACCAGCGCTTTCCGAATCAAGGTTACGAACAGGGTGCCCGCGACATCACGAAAATGAGCGCACTTACAGAAGAGGCGCATGCATATTGTTGGAATGCAGGCGTGCAATGCGTCGACGAGCTGTTGAATAAATATCACTGCGATGTGGTTGCGCTTGGCGAAATGGGTATCGGCAACACGACTGCGGCTGCCGCAGTTGCGATGGCTGTCACGGGCTTGCCGGTCGAGAAATGCACTGGTCGTGGAACTGGAATTGATGATGATGCTCTGCAAAGAAAGCAAAAGGTGATTGCGAATGCCGTCACAAGGTGCAGCGGTGATTTGCAGGCGCTCGTGTCTGAGTCATTGCCCTGGGCACATCGGGTTTTGCAGCATTTGGGAGGAGCCGAATTGAGTGCCTTGGCGGGTGCTGCTTGGCGGGCATCCGAACGAGGAGTCTTGGTACTTTTGGATGGAGTGATAGTCACAGCCGCAGTTGCTCCATTTGCATTGTCGGAAAAGAATTTTGCGGAGTGGCTCTTGGCGAGTCATGAGAGTGCAGAGGGCGTGCACAAAGCTCTGCTGGAAAGAATGGGCCTGAGTCCGTTGTTGAGTCTGGGTTTGCGTCTGGGTGAGGGGAGTGGCGCAGCACTGGCTGCCGGCTTGCTTCAGGATGCGGATGTTCTGATTCGTAAAATGGCGACGTTCGCTTCGGCGGGTGTCAGTTCAAGTTGATGCGCCGAGCAAGGAAAGTATTGCGCTCATCCGCAATGGTTTAGAAAAGATGTGTTGGATTCCGGCTGCCTTTGCCGCACTCACCTCGGGCGAATCCTGCGCATAGCCAGTGATGGCGATGAACTTTGACTCGCTGTTTTTGCGTATGACCAGCTGAAACACATCTTGACCTTTGAGACTGGTTGGCAAGTTGAGGTCACAAAGGACTGCGCTGTAGCTTTCGTTGTTGATGAATTCTTTTGCCTCTTCGCCGCTGGAAGCGACATCAACGTCGTAACCTGATTTGCTGAATTTCATTGCCAACAGGGTTCGAAGTTCAACCTCGTCGTCAACAACAAGCAAGCGTGGTTGGTTTGTAGATTGTTGGTCCTTCATGGATAAACCCGGGTACCCAGGGTCCAGTTGATGGGCTGATGTTTCGAGATGCGAGTCTGGATGTCGCGGATGCTCTCCAGAGCCAATTTTGAACTGATTTGATATTGGAACATATGCGCAGCAGCGACTCCTGCCGCGATTCCCGAATGCCACTCGATCGGATGCAGACGGGTTGCAGCGTTGGCATGGAACGACTGGGCCATGGTTTTTCCAGCAACCAGCAGGTTGTCGAAGGCCTTGTTGGTCAGAGCGCGGAATGGAATAAAGAATGGCAGTGTTTCGCTGCGGTTCATGTAAACCGGAAGTTTACAGGTGGTGAGTCCGTGAAAATCCGCCACATATGAACCGATGCCAACTCGGTCGGCAAACTGCTCGCCGGTGATGTCTTTCGGGCCTATGGCCGCGAGGTCCTGGAACTTCAAAACGAAATCATTGAGGCCAATACTGCGGCGAGTGTCGCGCAGATAAGGCATTTTGCTCAAGCCTGTTCCAGTTCCAAATACATTCCACGCGCGCGCGATTTTGTTTTGCAGTTCAGCTGGCGCTTTGGACTTGAAGTAGTAGTACCAACCAATAGCGTGACGTTCGGCACCACGAAGAGTGTCGATATTGACTCCGCCGATCCAATTGCTTTTTTGTGCGACGGTCGTTGCTTTATCAAGAAACAAATACCCGTAGGGATAGTCGTTGCCCGGATTCCAGTTTTGCATCGTAATGTCGCCCGCCTGAGCACCTGTTCCTGCGGTGCCGCGCAATCGACGATAGGTCCAGATTTCCTGCCAACTGAAGAGTCGAGACGATGTCTTGAAGTTATAGAAATCGGGGTGAGCAACCGGAAATGGATTAGGCCCTTCCGAGACGGGTTCGCTGTTGAGCACCGCTGCAATCGGATAAA
>JBDLRR010000396.1:0-4050 GCA_039799985.1 Pseudomonadota bacterium
TCCAAAGCGATTCGCTGATATTCTCGATCTGAAATTTTCTGACAATCCCCGCATCCGAATTGCCGTCGGACTCATCCACGTCTGCGGTAGTGCGCACGTCAAGTGAGGTCACCAAACTGAACAGGTTGAATCCCCATCTGCGCATGACATAGTCTGCGTCAATCTGCTTTCTGGATGCCACTTGTGGCAGAGTGTCTGTCCGCATGGCCGTGGCAACCAACTGGAGAGCCTCACGGGCCCGAACCCGCGACTCCAGGTTGTTTGTCGGCAAAGTCCACAGTTCTCTGTCAATTGAACCCTTGCGAAGAGTTCCGTCGAAAAATGGAAAGTTCAATTTCACAAAGGCGACTCTAAGAACGCCCGCAACCTTTGCACTGAGGTCGGTGTAATGCGAATTGTCGAGCAGAATGTCGACTTTGCCATCGGCACGGTCGCTCACAAGTGTGCGCTTCAAGTAGACCCGCGAAAGACTGACTCCAGCCTCGAGATCAACGGGAGCCTGTCCACTCACGCTGATTGATCCACGGCCTTCAACATAATCTTCAATCAACAACGAATGCTTGTTGGGAAGTCGAAACTGGCCAGGAGCATAAGGCATCAGCAAGGCCGGCAGATAGGCTGCCTTGAACACTCCCTCACTCTGCTTTCTCACAGGATAGACGAGATTGAAGCTTCGGTAATAGGTGATCGAACTGCCGACGCCAGAAATCTCGGCGCCCAACGTCCAACCAATCACCATTTGGTCGTGAACCAGAAAACGTTCATCCATGCTGCGTGGCTCTTCGTTGCGAACAATCGTTCGGTGCAGCCTCAAAATCACGCCCGCAGCAAATGGCAAACCCAGTCCGGCAAGGTCGTCGCCGGTCATACGAATCTCGGTGATCGGCTGCACGGCCTTGTCGAGCGCAGCATTGATAAGACCCGTATGGATTCTCATCAAAGATGGACCAAGATAATCAAAAACAGGCCTGCTCATCGACTGCACAATATCCAGCAACCTTTGATGCGAATTTGGCGCGTTTCCTCCGGCCAATCCTCCTGAGGTCTGCCAATCCATTTCCGCACTCGGATCTGCGGGAGCAACGTTTTCATTAACGTTCAGTGGCGAAAACTCTCTGTCCAGTTCAAAAACTTTAACCAATTGATTACGACGCGCGACCAATTTTTCCACCAGAACATTTTCAACTATCGAGTCCCACTGCCCGGCCACAACTGCGGCACGAATCTGCTCACGCGAAAGTCGGGCAATCTGTCGAATCATCCATCGCGCATCATCCCAGGTCGTGAATTGGAACAAATCACTGTAATGCCAGGTCAGATAATTGAACGAAACTGAGTCCTCACGAACATCCTTGATGACGTTCCACTTGAACCAGGAGACAGTCTCAGGCATCAGAAAACTTCCGAAAGACCAGCCCAAATCACCCGACACAAAGAACATATTTTTTGCAGACGAACCCTGTTCAAAGACTGCTTTGTTTTGCCCTGATTCCTTCATGTCGTTGTTTGCAATCCAAGCCATAAAGACTGGCAATGCCCTGACTTCGCGGGTTTCAGGATGACCGTTCCGTGTGTATGACCACGCACCCACCCGAACAAGATCCTCGCTCCGGGCCTCAAGCAAGGCTTCGCGCAGAATCATGTAATCGCCCTTGTCGTCGCGTCCATCGGCCACAACCGCCGCCTGCATTTCCCAGAAGCTGTAATAGCTCTCCATATCGCGATGGAAGATGGACTTTTCGCCATCCTTGAAGCGAATCGTCACATTCTTGATGCGTTTTGACGGGTCGGTGTTGAATCCCAAGGCAGACAACAACGTCGCCGCAGTGACCTCGCTGTTTGTTTCACTCAAAAACTTCAGTTTGAACTTTTTCTTTTTGCCATCGACTTGCCAAGTGACATCGAATTTTGGCCGACTTTGAGAACGTTTGACTTCGTCAAACTGAAGGGTTGAACCATCCTGTGGAAAGACAAAATTCGAATTGCGATACAAGGGAGAAGCTGTTTGATAGGTGTTGACCAACTTCTCTGAAGCGACATCAATATTCGTCCAATAGGCACCATCCCCGATAGGGTTGAGTGTCGACAGATCGACGCCTCTGCCTTTCAGTTCCATGAGCTCCGATTGATTATAAAAACGCGAATCGGCGACATTCCAGAGGTTGGAAGCTTCGGATTGAGCCATATTCCGCCGCTTGACCTGATAGCGTTTAAAGACGCCCTTGGCATAGCCAGCGATCTCTTCGTAATCCATCCATCGTCCTTCGGATCGGACGGCATAACCCAGATGCAGAGCAGCCGCACCCCAGGTGTAGATTTCATTTCCGTTTGATTGCAGTAAGGCAGAGGTGATGTCTTGAAGGCGATCATAAGACTTGGCAATGGATGTCGAGGAAGCCTTGCGTTCTGCCTCGTCGCGCGTTTTGTTGCCAACGTTTACATAATAATCAACAAGGCTCTTGCGGATTTCCGCCTCGGCCGTGTCGACGTTCAATTTGAAACGCTCGACCTTGGCAGGCGACACCTGACCGTTCTCCAGAAACGTTGCCTCGATCTCACTTTTCAAAAGAGGGCCAATACCTTCTGCCGCAAACACCGAAGGCGCCAGCAAAAATCCAAGCAAAATTGACAAAAGCAGAAAGTATTTCATTTTAATAACGGCATCCTTAGCATTCACTAGGAAGACGGCTAAAGAGGAATGCCGACCGGAGCAAGCAAAAAAAGCATTGTTAAATTGTCAATCTTTTAGACACTTTCAGCGACTGATTGATTTCTTCAGCTTTGCCAAGATGTTCAGCTCCCGTGCGGAAAATTCGGCTTCAGCTTTGACCCGCTGGGAAACCACAAACTCACCGGAAAGTCCCCAGCCCAATTGGCGAAAGAGTCGAACGGGTCTGCCTTTTTCGGCCAAGTGGCACTGGATGCAACTGCCCTGCAAAGGGTTGATTGCCAACGGATTCATGAGTTGACGGTCATCGAGCTTGAGCTCGTTTTCTGGGCGAGCAGTGCGCACACTGCCGCCGTCAGCTTCAGCGTCGCTGATGGATTCGTAAAATCCTCCATGCGCCAAAGCATCTCTGTGCCAAACACCTTTTTTGAACTTCACACGAGCAAAGGTCCAGCGCTCGAGTCCCGCACCGCCAAGAAAAAGCGAGACATCGTTCAATACGCCATGCCGTCGCACCATCGAAACGATCTGCTCGCTGCTGGCGGTTCGCCAAACACTGGCAACTCTTTCCAAGGCAGGCAGACTTACTGCCACATGCAGCGCGACATCCGGATAAACAAAACCCCGGTCAGTCTTTTCAACTGGCTGCAGAACAAATCTCACTTCCTTGAATTTTCCATCCTTTGAACATTTTTCAATATCGGACACGGTTGAATTCTCTTTTTCCAGGCGAATTCGGCAGGGATCCATCCGCATGGCTGAAATGTACCAAGACTCCGCCCTGCAAACGGACTCCCTAAAACCGCGAAGCATCACAAGAAAACGATCCTCTGCAATCAGCTGCTGTTCCGACCCCTTCAATTCCAGGGGCTTTCCGCAGGAAGTATTCGCCATCGTTCCCGAGAAGAACGACGACCACAGTGCAGAAAACTCTTCGCTTGAGAAAAGTTGATTTGGACCCACGGCAGGTTGAGAAATTGAGTCAACGGCAACGGATCCGGAGTTCGAAAGCACCCGTCGAAGTGGCTGCGCGGGCTTGGCAAAGCGATCGAACTTCGGATCCGGCGGAGGAAGCAGAATCATTGTTGCGGACGCGGCCCAAACGCCCATGACACTTCCTTTCAGCGCTTTGGTTGCGCCTCGAGAACAATGCGAACCTGAATCTGCGATGCAACTTCATCGCAATTGTTGTATTTGCTGTTGTTGGTGAACGTGCACTGGACAAGCGTTTTGTCGTTGGCAATAAACCCAGCAGCATCCTTCACACGACCCGATTTCATTAACGCAGGGTCAACAATGTGCTTGCACTCGCTCAATCCAGCTGGAATCACCAAATCCAGTTTGATGGGTGTATCGCCCAATCGCGTTGGTGGAGTGTAATC
>JBDLRR010000397.1:0-4791 GCA_039799985.1 Pseudomonadota bacterium
TGACTTGTCGCGGGTTGCAGTCACTCGAACGCGTGCTGGACTTCAAGATGTTTTCACCGCCAGTGGTCATGTGGGTCAACTTTCCTGGCCAACCCGCGTCTACCGGTCAGTCTCGGATGCCGATCAATATGCCGGAGCGGTTCTCAAAGCCTTTTTGGAAAAAGAGGGAATTCAGATTCCTCGCGGAGTCCGCATCGAGAGACAGCCGCGCAAAGACATGGGGCGCCCGTTGGCAAGTGTGGAAGGCTTTCCGATGGCCTGGCAGTTGTTGGGGCTGTTCAAGGTCAGCAACAATTTTATTGCCGACATGATGACTATTTTGCTCGACCTGGATGACAAAAAGCAATTTGGCGCAACCTTGGAGGGCGGAGCGAATCAGTTGGAAAGCTACATGTCGATGGTCCTTCAAAAGGCAGCCAAGCCATACCAGTCCAGCTCCGACGGGATTGTCATGCAGTCAGGCAGCGGCCTGACGCATGAAAACAAGCTCTCGGCCAGGGACGTCGTAGCTGTGCTGCAGAGGATGTATGTAAACAGTCGCGAATTTCCCTCATTCCTGAACGCTTTGCCGGTTCCAGGTGCCGAGGGAACTGTTAAAAAACGCTTCCAGTCTGAGCAGACCAAACATCTACGTGACAGGTTGAGGGCGAAAACGGGAACTTTGAGTGAACCACATGACGCAATTGGATTGGCAGGGTACAGTCGTTTGAAGGATGGCGATTGGGTTGCCTTTTGTGCCATGGTTAATGGATCCACAAAAAGGCCAAACGTTGGCATCGAGTTTGCACGCGAGACCATCGATGATGATTTGGGTCGACTGTTGCCACCGGAGATGTAATGGAAAAGAAATCAAAAGGAACTTATACGCTCAGGCGACTTTTTCCTGCTTTGAATGAAGAGGAATTGAGTCGTATTCAGGAAAGTTCTTCGGTCATACGACTGCGCAGAGGGCAAAATCTTTTTATTGCCGGCGACAGTCCTCGTTCCATTTATGGCGTTGCCAATGGTTGTTTGAAAATTGTGCGTGAGAGCACCGAAGGTGAGAGTGTCATCACCCGTGTTGTGCGGCCGGGCAATATTGTTGGAATTCGCGAGGTGTTTGGCGAGTTCAAATACTCCAGAACGAGCGTGGCCCTGAAAGACAGCGAAGTCTTTTCCATCGATGCACAGGCTGTCATGGAAATGATTTCAAGGAGTCCAGCAGTTTCGTTGCAATTCATGAAGATATTCTGCAACGAGCTTGCCCGCCTCGAAAAGCGGATTGAGAACGATCTTTACAAACCCGCCAAGAGCCGGGTTGCATCTGTGATTCACGAACTATTCACAGTTTTTGCAGACGAAGGTCAAACGTCGTTTGAGCCTCCACTCAATCGGCGTGATATTGCCGAGCTTGCGGACGTGACCCCCGAGACGGTCAGCCGTGCCATTGCAGATCTCAAACAAGCTGGAATTTTGGAAACCCAAGGTTCAATTTTTCATATTCTGGACGCCGATGAACTCCAGGATGAGGCGGAAGACAGGTGACAATTCTCAAATGCGAAGAGGTGGAGCTTAAAGTTGGATACAAAACTTTAATCCGAAACTTTTCGCTGGAATTGAGTTCTGGTGAATCCCTCGCGGTTGTTGGGCCAAATGGACTTGGTAAAACGACACTGCTGCGCACGTTGTGTGGTGTTGGAAAGCCCTATCGCGGGCGTGTATTTTTGGGCGAACAAATGCTTTGGCCTCAATCCGACGACAACAAGCCCTCTGCAAGACTTTGTTACCTTGCGAGTCAGCCGGCTCTTTTTCTTGATCACTCCGTTTCTGCAAATCTGGAATTTTATGTGCGCTCGCACGCTATGGATTGGGATGTACAACTGGGAAAGGAAGCTCTTGGATCTGTTGGATTGGGAGGTCGTTTGCAGCAAACGGCCAGAACATTGTCGACAGGCCAAAAACGCAGACTGACGTTGGCATTTATGATCATTGTGAAACCAGAGTTGCTGTTGTTGGATGAGCCTACCAACGGACTCGACACCGAGGGTGTGAGTCTTTGCCTCCAGCTGTTGTCGGAACTGCGCAGGGAATCCAAATCTGCAATTCTGATTGCCACTCATGATCAACAACTGATCGACTGGTGCGGCAAGGCTGTTGATTTGAAACGGTGGGCGCCATGAAAAGCGGAGTTGCCTGGTCGAAGAGCTGCTGGTTGATTTTTGAATATTCAGTGCGTTCGGTTTTTGTTCGAAAGGCATCCTGGGCAGGTACACTGGCTTTTGCGGCCTGCCTTGCAATTCTTTTTCCTTTTTCGTTTGGGACCGAATTGATCCAGAAAGCCGAGATCCGCCACGGAGCTTTTTGGGCAATCAATGAATTTGTCGTTGCCCTGACTGTTGCCCGACTGTTCACTCTGGAGGCAGAGTCGGGAATCCTTGAAATGCTTTTGTCCACCGGAGTTTCCCGATCTGCGTTGCTTGCGGGAAAGATCATGTTTGTTGTTTTGTATCTGCTGTCGTTGCAGATTCCGTTGCTGGGTGTTTGGATTGTTTTCTACAACGTACCAAATGCTTCTATCATCTCTCTGGCACCAATCATTTTGCCAATGCTTCTGCTTTTCAATCTTGGCACCGGCACAATTGGTGCTCTGCTTGCATGTGTCACCGCGCGCAGCACAGGGCGTGATTTGCTGATGCCTCTTTTGTTTTATCCGTTGCAGTTGAGTGTTCTTCTCGGCGCAGTGAGTTTGGCGACGTATTCTGATCCTGGTGTTGTCATGCTTGCAGGGACACAAGGTTCTTCGTGGTGGACGATTTTGTTGGGTGTTCCGGCGTTGTTTTTATCTGTTGGTGTGCTTCTGAGTCATGCTTTATTTCAGGAATAACGGTTTGGAGTGATTTCGATGGCAAGTGAATTGGCTGTAACGTTCAAGCGGTGGAACAAATGGTTGGCCCCTGCGGTGGCCCTCCAGCTGGTCGGCTGGTGGCTCGGACTGTATTGGATTGGTGCCGACAAAGACCAAGGTGAAGTGTTCCGGATCATGTTCGTTCACGTCCCGGTGGCTTGGTGCGCCTTCATGTGGATTATTCTTGCAGCTGTCTTTGCCATTGTTGGATTCGTCAGGAAGAGCACTTTTGAGGCCATGGATCGTAGCGCTCATGCCGCCATCGATTTGGGAACATTGTTTTCGGCTTTGGCTCTGGCAACGGGCAGCATCTGGGGACGCCCAACTTGGGGAGTCTGGTGGGATTGGGATCCACGCCTCACGTCAACCTTGGTTATGTTTTTGGTGTGTTGTGCATATCACGTGCTGCGCAGTTTCACTCCCGATATCCAGGCCCGGCGAAATGCTGGGCAGATTACGGCCATCCTGGCAGCGGCAAACGTCCCGATTGTTTACTTCAGTGTCAACATTTGGCGTTCGCTTCATCAGCCCCAAACCTTTGTCAGAAAAGGTGGAAGCGCATCCCCGGACGTAGGAATGGTCTTGATGGCGAATCTTATTGCCATGATCCTGTTGACACTTGTGCTGTACAAAATACGCAGGTCCGCAATTTCGGCAGAAGAATCGCTTGAGGCGGCCAGAGAGGGGCGGTAATTTTATGGGAACTTCAGAATACGGCAATATTTCTTGGGTTTTTTATGTTTTTGGGGCATATGCCTGTGTGGCTATTTCACTTCTGCTGTTTGCCATCACAAGCCGGCAGAAGTACTGCAAGGCTCAGGAAGCACTCAAAGAAGAGGGCTTTTCTGCCGATAAGGACTTTTGATTGACTATTGGACAGGGGTAACAACTTATGAAGTTCACCAAACCACAAATCATGGCTTCGGTTGTCATCGTGGGTGCGCTTGGTTCAATCGTTTACATGGCTGTCCAGCCCGAGAGCTCTGTAACGTTTTTCACACCTGCAGAGGTCTATGCTTCGCCGCAGAAGTTTGTCGACAGAACATTTCGGGTTTCGGGACTCGTGCTCAACGGGACCAAGGACTGGGACGGAATGAACAAGATTCTGAAATTCAGGATGAGTGACCTCAATGGTCATGAATTTGCTGTGACCTACAAGGGAGTTCCTCCCGACCTGTTCAAAGAAGGACAGGGCGTTGTGGTTGAGGGAAAGTTGTCGCAACCGGATTTGAAGAAAGACAACAGTCTTCAGGCCAATCTGTTGATGGTCAAGCACAGTGAAGTTTATGATACGAAAGTCGACCATTCCAAAATGCGCGAGGCGCGTTTGGTTGATGACTTGTTGAAGCACGAGAAAAAGAAGTGAACCTCGAGGTTCGACCAAGAACAGGGTGAACAACTGTGACACAATCGAAAAAGAAAACCGGACTCTTTGTTGCGTTGGCAGGGCTGCTGATTTTCACAGGTCTGATGGTTTATGCGCTCAACCGCGATGCCAACTATGTTCCGAGTCAACTCGTAGGACAAAACGCTCCAGCTTTCTTGGAAAACACAGCGCAAGGAAGCAGCTTCAGTCTTGCAAATGTTGTTGGCAAAGGAAAATGGGTCGTCATCAATTTCTGGAACACGACGTGCACCGTTTGTCGGGTTGAGGCTCCCGAACTGGAGCGATTCTGGCGGGAAGATGCTTCCAAGGCCGATGCTTCGGTTCTGTTCGTCAGCGTCAATATTCAGGATGAAATCAGGGACATCTTGAACTATCAAAAAGATTTTTCTCTCACCTTCCCGGTTGTTGCAGACAGGTCTGGCAAGATTTCACTCGATTACGGCGTCTATGGCACGCCTGAAACTTTTTTTGTGAGTCCAGAGGGTGTTGTGCGCCACAGAGTTGCCGGTGAGGTCGACAG
>JBDLRR010000398.1:0-12477 GCA_039799985.1 Pseudomonadota bacterium
GCGTGTTTGCACGATACACATCTTTGCTCCGGCGCAGCTCGCTAAACCTGCGACTTGCGGAATCGACGGGTATCACAAGAGCCTTGCGGATCTCGCGTTCTTTGTGGGTTTCCATTGTCCATTGATACTGTGGTTCTTCAAGCGAAAAATATTGTCTCAACAACTGACTTGGCACCTTGAGCCATGCGGTCTGGATTTGTGGCTGGAAGGTTCCAGTCGGAGCAAGCATGGTTGATTTCAGAACCCAGTCCCCCGCAGGAACAGTGAACTTGAATCCAAGGCTTTGCTTTTCTTTGCAGTCCGGATTGCCTGAAGCAATCGGGAATTGGGTGAGGTACTCGCGGTCGTCATTCTGCCGCTTCCATACCAGTCGAACGCTCCCGTTGGCATCGCAAGGGGCATCGACGACAAAACCAATCCGGGCAGCCTGCTCCTCGACCGACACCGTTCTTCCGCCAATATCGGTGATATCCAAGCGGGTGCGAGGGAAGTCATCCGAAGCGGCAACAAGAGTTGAGAGCGCATCCACAGGCGATTTGCCCAATTGTTTCAATACAAGCCCGACCGGGACAACATCACTGTCGAGATTTTCCGACGTGGTCTTCAAACTCAGTCCCTGTACCGTCTCGGCAATGGACGTGGTCTGCACGACACGTGCAACCATCGCCGTGCGCCCTTCGCGAACCTTAAGCAAAAGAGGCTTTGCCGAACCCGTCTGAAAAGGATTCACAAAGGGCATGCTGACCAGCGTGCCTCGATCTTGCACCTGTGTGCTGATTTCTGTGCGAATTCCCTCAATCGTGTAGTCGCCTTGGCTGAGTGCAATAATACGAGGGAAATAGAAGCGCAGCATTTTTTGGGACTCGCCCTGCGAGAGTTGAAAACGCCCGTTTTCAATCCCGCTCTCTTCACGCAAGTCGACCAGAATCTCTGCCTTGGTCAAAGAGTTCTTGAGCACCAATTTGGGTTGACGAAAATACAGCGTATCAACCGCATTCACGCCGGTGGCTTTGTCGGGACTTCCCAGCACCGGACTCCAGACGAACGGAAACCACAAGAGGCCCTGACCTGCCTCAGCGCGAGGCACAACCGGACCTCCATTGATGATCGTCCTGTGCATGGCATCGACGGCCGATTCGACGGTTGGAATCTGAGAAGATTCTGTCTGCATTTTCTTGCTCACACAGGACAAAGGCGCAAGGCACAAACCTGCGGCGGCCAGAAAAGGAATTCTTCCAGCCGAACCATCCCTGCAGAGCAATGTTGTTTTATCTGACATAAAAAGCTTCTCCCCGATCCAATTTCACGCCAAGATGATAACGCATACTTGGGAGAGATGAAAACATGCCGGTGAGCGTTGGATCAAAACGGGTGCTGCTTCATTCTGCAGAAAAGGGTTGGAGCCTTGAACCCGCAATTGTCCAGATAGACGGAACGACGATCCGGGGAATCAAAACGCATCCAAACGCAGAACAAATCACAGCCACGTCTCACTGGTTTGGTGACGACCTTGTGACCCCAGGATTCGTTGATGCCCACACTCATCTTGCCCTTGGGTTCGTCAGAGGCCGGACAACATCAGAGAAACAGATACCCGGAAACCTTGTTGAAGATGTGTTTTTCAAACTCGAAGAAAAAATAACGCCGGCCGACGTCAGTGCATTTTCGCGGGTAGGTGCCTACGAATGCATGCTCTCGGGCACAACCTACGTATGGGATCACTACTACCATGGCGACGCTGTTGCCGACGCCATGATGCAAGTGGGACTGACTGGAAATGTCGCAGCGACCTTGCAAGATGTCGCGGGTCCCGGGAAAAACGACTGGGAAACCAATCTTGCATTCACCCAAGCACTTCATGGAAGCGAATATCACGCTCAACTTGGGATTACCGCCGCTATTGGTCCACATGCGACCGACACGGTGAGTGAGGAATTGTGGCGAAAAATTCTCGACCTGAGCGAGAAACACAATTTGCCAATTCACTGCCATGTGGCCCAGTCTCCCGAGGAATTCAACCGAATACATGGTCAGTACGGATGCACTCCTGTCGATTTCTTGCGTCGTGCAGGTGTTTTTGAAAATCGCGCGGTGAAGCACTTGGTTCACATGATTTATGCCAGTCAAAAAGATCTGGCGCTCTGCAAGTCACCAGAGGTGAGACTTGTCGCTTGTCCGCATTCGCAACTGGTGTTTCAGTTTCCCGCAGCTTACATGGACTGGTGGAGAAACGGCTTGAATTGGACCGTGGGAACCGACTGCGCCGCAAGCAACGACTCATTGCGAGTTCAGGCCGAAATGCGAACAATTGCCACTTGGCCGATGGCCTCAATTTCACATTCACTCGAGTTCAACGAATTCAGGCGTTCACCCAGCACCATTCAAGCGCAGGGACTCAGCGCACTCCGACACACCCTGCGCGACGAAGCCCAGCGAAACATTCCGCAAGAAAAGATTTTGAATTCCCTCTTTTTCGGTTGCGCAAACGGTCCCGTTGCCGGAGGACGTACCCAGGGACTCACTTCGGGTGGATTGGCGAATCTGGTTGTCTGGAATTGGGATGACCCGGTCTTTTGGCCTGGGCACGCCCCCCTTCATTCGCTGATTTTCAGCGACATCCAACCTGCACTGAAAGGACTCATGACCCTGGGCCGCTGGCGAGGCACTCTGGGTGATGTGCGCAGGTCTGTCTTGGGTTCATCCGACTATAAGTCAGCACGTCGGGAGGCCACGGAAAGATTGAACAATCTTTTGGACCGGGCAGGACTGTGAATTCCACCCGCCCCCTCTTGCCAAGCGAAATCTGCTCGGCTATCAACTGAAGCTCTTCTCTTTTTTGGGGAATCGTCTAATGGCAGGACGACGGATTCTGACTCCGTTAGTCTAGGTTCGAGTCCTAGTTCCCCAGCCACCTTGCTTCTGAATTGTTTCTCTCAAGAATTTTTCGCCCCTGAAATATCCTGCAACAGATTCGAAATGAGCCGCTCAATTGTCTCGTCGAAGGGCTGCTCTCCTGAAATAATGCGTGTTGAATTTTGCTTGCAGGGCTCGACAAACAGGTCGTGCATGGGTGCCACGGTGGCAAAAAATTGATTCTCTACACTTTCGCGGGTGCGACCGCGTTCTGCAATGTCACGCCTTATCCGCCTCGCAAGTCGCACATCCTCAGGCGCATCGACAAAAACGCTGTACTGCAGCTGCTCAAGAATCTGGGTCTGGGAAAATATCAAAATACCTTCGATGACAATGATAGGTCTTGCCTGTGTTTGCACGCTTTCGTTGGATCGGGTGTGGGACGCAAAATCATACACAGGAACATCAACCGAAATTCCTGACTTCAATTTCTTCAAATGTTCACAGAGGAGATCGAATTCAAGAGCCTGTGGATGATCAAAATTGACCGCATCACGTTCGGCCGAGGTCAAATGACTCAAGTCCCGATAGTAGCTGTCTTGTTTGAGGTGGACGACTTGCTGCTCTCCCAAGCGACTCACCAGCTGACGACAGAACGTTGTCTTGCCACTTCCCGATCCACCCGAGACTCCGACAATCACTTTGCGCTCAACCACTGCCAACTCTCCCAACACAGCCTCGTCGCAGGTTCTCAAAGTCATTCTTATTTTGTGCCAAACAAACGATCGCCGGCATCACCCAAGCCGGGAACAATATAGCCTTGCTCATCGAGATGATTGTCGATGGCAGCAGTGTAAATCGGCACGTCAGGATGCTCTTCCTGCATCTGCCTGAGCCCCTCCGGTGCAGCGAGCAGGCAAACGAACTTGATTGATCGTGGACTCGTTTGCTTCAGGCGGTGAACCGCAGCCACTGCCGAGTTTCCCGTTGCCAACATGGGATCAACCAGAATCACGTCACGGTCAGAAATGTCGCGTGGCACCTTGAAATAGTACTCAACAACAACATGTGTCTTGGGCTCGCGATAAAGCCCGATATGACCAACTCTCGCCGACGGCAGGATCCTCAACATTCCGTCGACAATCCCTTGTCCGGCCCTGAGGATCGATACGATGACAATCTTCTTGCCCTCGAGCATCGGAGCCTTCATTTCGGCCACAGGGGTTTTGATATCGGTCAAAACCAGTGGCATATCACGCGTCACTTCGTATGCAAGAAGCATACTGATTTCAGAAAGAAGTCCACGGAATTTATGTGTGCTTGTTTCCTGCTTTCGCATGATTGTCAGCTTATGCTGAATCAGAGGATGCTCGATCAAGAAAGTATTTTTGAATTCGGTTTTGCTCATGAAAAATTCTTCCTCAAATTAAAAGACTGTGCCATCGCTCAAAACCTGGAGCGGAGGTTGACCACCAGAACGCTTTTCTGCTGCAACACGTCGGCCAGCCTTCCAGGTGCCAGCTTCCAGAACTTTGGCCAGAGGAAAGTCGCTCTCTGACTTGTTCAATTTTTTCCGGACAAGTTCTGCTGTTTTGTCCAACAGGACCACCGTCAGCGCTCGCCACTCGACAATCAATTCGGAATCAACTGGATGCTTCCGAGTCGCTGCATTGGCGTCCTTGAGCTTGAGCACCTCAAAATCAAGAAATAGACCGCCGTTTCGATATTCCGGCAAGCCCGTGAGCTGCTCGAGCCCAAAAATTTCAAAACCAGCAGCACCGATTGGCTCAAGAAGCGAGTAGGTCAACCACTGGGACAATTTGTGGAAGGGCACAATATCCAGAGATGCACCTGCAGATGCGAGAGCAGAGTGACGCCACGCATCTCCCAAATTCCGTCCCTCCAGAATGATACGATTGTCACGCGGCCAAACATTCTCGAGCCCTTCGATCACCGCTTGCCAAAGACGCGGAAGAGCAATCCGCTTGTCAGTTGAACCTGCCAACAACCAATCGATGAGATTGCCTGGACGCCTGACAGCTTCTTTCCCAAAATATTGAGAGCTTTGCTTCATCGCAGTCCCCAGCTTTTGCAGCAAGGAAGTTCGTCCTTCCAATCCCAACATCGGGTTGCTGGCTGTCACCTGAAATCCTGATCTGAGATCGTCCACCGACAACTTGAGCAAGGCATCAGCATCCACTTGATATGGCTGTTTCGGATTCGACGAAAAAAGACCGTCGACGAACATCTTGAGACTGGCAATTCCCAAGCCCTCAGAACGGCCATGGCTTTGCCCGGTTGCGGCCTCGTGGTACTTCCATTCAGCCCCCGCGCCTGCGTCCAACAGGACGCTCACGACGACAAGATCAACATGTCGACGCAGAGTTTCGAGATTGTCTGAATCCTTCCAAATCTGCTGCAACTGAAATTGGCGCTGGATGCCACCAGCCTCAAAATGTCGCCAGCGGCTATGGTACGGGATTTGCAAGGTTGGATAATCTTCAACAATGATTTTGTGGATGTAGTCAACGACCGCAGTCAGCCTCTCCTCGTGAATCGAGAAATGAGGCAACTTGTTTTCCAATCCCGACTGATACAATTTTCGGCATTGGTTTCTGATGGTGGAAAGTGATCTGAGTTCAGTCAACAAAGATTGTTTTTCTGTTGTCATCAGAGCTCGCGCCCCTTCTTTTTCTTGAGCTCAGCTTCGTCCGGAGTATGGTCAGTGAAATATCCGGCAGCTTTTTTGGCATCCATTTCAACCTGCGCGTCCGCCGGAATCAAACCATCGGGAATCTCGAAACGATCGTGAACCACGATTCCTGAATTGACGATGGCGTTGAACTTCATGTTGCTCATGGAAACCAGCCTGTCGATCCTCTTGATGCCAAGCCAATGCAAAACATCAGGCATCAATTCCTGAAAACGCATATCCTGAACGCCTGCCACACACTCCGTGCGCGCAAAATACTTCTCTGCGCGATCTCCACCCTCTTGTCGCTTGCGAGCATTGTAGACGAGAAACTTGGTCACTTCGCCAAGTGCTCGGCCTTCTTTACGGCAATAGACAATGACTCCGAGCCCACCTTCCTGCGCCGCCTGGGCACAGACTTCGATCCCGTGGGTCAGGTAGGGGCGACAGGTGCAGATGTCGGAACCGAACACATCCGAACCGTTGCATTCATCGTGAATGCGGACTGCGATCGGCTTTTTGGGATCATCAATCGCAGACAGATCACCAAAGATATAAATACTATAACCACCAATTGGAGGCAGAAACATCGAAATATCGGGTCGGGTGATCAACTCGGGAAACATGCCCCCTGTCTGTTCAAACAGGGTCCTGCGCAAAATCCCTTCATCAATCCCGCAACGCTTTGCCACACCCGGCAAATACCACACCGGCTCGATGGCCGCCTTGGTCACACTGCAAATACCCTCTTCAGTGACAATTGTCCCATCCGGCTTCAGGCGTCCTTTCAGAACCGCATCGGCAATTTCGGGCATATGAATATGGGCTTTGGTGACAGCGATCGTTGGACGGATGTCGTAACCTTTGTCTAGAAAGTCTTTATAAACATCCGAGACAAGAGCACCCCAAGGATCGAGGGAAACAATCTTGTCTGCATCAAACCAACTTTCGAATGGACCAATTTTCTCGGCCGGAGCTGTGTTGGTCAAATCAGGTTTGTGCATCGACTGCAGCGAACCTGTGGCAATCGCAAGCGCGCGGTAAATCGCGTAAGAACCGGAATGCGTGCCAATCGAATTGCGATGCGCTGCATTCGCAACGGTTGCAATCACCGGTCCACGCTCGAGAGGGGTGCGTCCTCCCCAATTGATGGCTGGCGGTTTTGGTCCGAAATGGTTGGGATGGGAAGTCAGCACAATGTGATGGGTGCCCGGGCGCTGCTGAGTCACTGTTTTTGTCCTCGTGTTGAATTATGTGGTGTGAAGAAGGAATTGACCCGCAGAGGAAGGCTTTTCACTCTGCACAGTGGGCCAGCTGGTTGTGATTTTTTTCATGTCCGACCAAAAATCCAGTCCACTTCTACCGGTGATGTCTCCGTGTCCAAAGCGGGATTGCTTCGTTCCTCCAAATGAGAACGGCTCACGCGGCACTGGCACTCCGATGTTGATTCCGATCATGCCTGCATTCGAGTGGGTCGCAACGTATTGGGCAACATCACCCCGGGTTGTAAAAACAGCGGCTGCGTTGCCGTAGGGAGATTCATTCGAAATACGGACGGCATCCTCAAGAGAATCGACCCGGATGATGGTCAACACCGGACCAAAGATCTCCATTTGTGCACATTCCATCGTAGTGTTTGCGCCATCAATAAGAGTGGCGCCCAACCAGTTGCCCGTCGAGCATCCATTGAGTTCAGCCTGTTTGCCTCGTCCATCCAAAAGAAGTTTCGCGCCACCGCCAAGTGCATTGTTGATGGCAGTTTCAATGCGATGTATTGATGCCTGATCGATAATGGCACCCATATCTTTTCCAAGAACTTGGGCCTTGGCAAGGTCGACAACCTTCTTAAGGACATGATCAATTTGACCAACAGCCACCAGCACACTGGCAGCCATGCAACGTTGTCCTGCACAACCTGTGAAAGATGAAAGAATTCCGCGAGCCGTAGATTCGGGCTCACAGTCCGGTGTCACGATGATATGGTTCTTGGCACCACCCAACGCAAGCACACGCTTACCCGCTGCCGTGCCTTTCCGATAAATTTGAGATGCCACAGAAGTCGAACCGACAAATCCAATAGCCTTGACATCCTCATGAACCAAGAGGGCATCTACAACATCGGCTCCGCCGTTCACAATAGAAAACACGCCGGGCGGGAGTCCTGCCTGCAGCAACAGATCTCCCAGGATCTGCGGAGTGAGTGGAACTTTTTCGGACGGTTTCAAAACAAAAGCATTGCCCACGATCAATGCCAGCGGAATCATCCACAATGGAACCATCGCGGGGAAGTTGAACGGAGTGATTCCTGCGACAACACCAAGAGGCTCTCTGCGGAATTGACAACTGACACCCTGACTGACCTCAGCTGCATTCAAAACTTCCGCATTTGGCAAGCTCACTGCAAAATCAACAATCTCAATACCCTTTTGCAAGCCAGCTTCTGCCTCGATACGGGTCTTGCCCGATTCGAGGGCCACAGAATCAACAAGACGAGGCATGTTTTCCAACATAAGATTTTTGAACTTGAGCAAAATTTCCGCGCGGTTTCTTAATGGCATCTTGCGCCACTTCAACCACGCTTCCTGCGCAGCAGCGACGACCTGATCGACTTCAGCCGAGGTCGACATCGGTACCTTGCCGACCAATTGACCATTGTAGGGGCTCAAAATATCGCGCAGCGGCAAACCATCATTGCCCCGCCAGACTCCACCCACCAGGTTTTTAGTCATCACCGGCTGTGAAGGAAAATTCGGAATTGTCATAGATTTCTTGCCCTCTTTAACTCTTTTTCATGGCCGTCGGATCGGCGCTCGGGAAGTGTAGCAAGCTCGGGCCGACGAATCGAGTTTGACATTTTACCCATGGGGCAGTTGACTCATTCCGATTTTCGTGTCGCTGGTTTTTTTATTTTTTCTTGCATGCAGATCTTGTCAGTTTGAAACTTGCACGGTAAGGTTGGTTCAGGTTTTCAAGAAAGGAACACTGCACATGAAAAAGGTAACGACCGTTTCCACAAGCCAACTCATCTCTGCTGTTGCCAGCAAGCACGACGAGCTCCCTAAGAAAGTCACGAAGGAACTGATCGTTGAGTTCCTCGCTGAAATCGAGTCCGAGCTCGTCAGCCACCAGTCGAAGATCCGTCTCGACAAAGTTGGCATCATCCAGGTCAAAGAGCGCGCTGCTCGTAAGGGCCGCAACCCACAGACCGGCGAAGAAATCCGCATTCCAGCTTCCAAGAAAGTCGCTTTCCGCGCTGCCAAGTCCCTCAAGGAAGCAGTTGGCATCAAGAAGAAGGCAACTGCTGCGAAGAAGGCTCCAGCCCGCAAGAAGTAATTCCGGGAACGCCTTCGCCCCTGAATTGGGGCTGTGCTCCGATTTTGAAAACCACCCTGCAAGGGGTGGTTTTTTGTTTTTTGAACAGAACCTTGTTTGAAAATCTTTTCCCAAAAAAAGACTATTGCCGACATCGAAACAATCGTCACCAGGATCTTTTGATGTTGCCGATGATCGCAATCGCACCAGCCACATCGCAAACATTGCCACCTGCTGTCGCTGTACTGCAGACGGTGGATGGCGTCCTTCAAGTGACCTGCAGTGGCGTGCCAATTGACGCAAAAATCATCCTGACGGCCGGCCACTGTCTCAAAATTCAACCATCAGCAGCCGCACCAAATCCGCTCTCGGTCATGCCGCAAGGGCAAAAGAACCATTCGATGGCTTTCAAAGTTTTACGCTGGTTTGTGCACCCTGAATTCAAGTCCTCACCCGACCCCAAAATCGAAGACTTCGACATTGCGCTGCTTGAAATCGAAAAACTGAACAATGATGAAACAGAGGCTTCACCTTTTCCAAAAGCAACGGGTTTTGCAATTCAAAGTCTGGGTCTGGGCAATCTGTGGATCATCGGTTTCAGTCCGACCCGGCTGAGGTTCACCGAGCCCCAACAACTGCTCGAGACAAACAGAGCATGGTCGCCCGTTGATCTGCTGGCTTATAAACCCAACGAAGGCAAATTTCTGGCCCGCTCGTTGAGTCCCAGCAAAATTGCCGCCTGTCCCGGAGATTCGGGTGCTCCCGTATGGGACTTCAACAAACCACAACGGCGCCTCAAAGGTATCGTCGTGCAGGCGAATTGTGAAAAAGGAGAGGTCAAATTTGTTGACGTGGCCCGATACTCTCCGTGGATCTCTCAAACAGTTTCGAAGCTCAATGAAGGGTCACAAGTTCCATTGGTCGCGTCGAATAACGGCCCTGAGCATCGACGTTCAATGCTCCGCAGCATCCTGCAGGATCATGAGTAAAGAACAACATACCTCCGCGGGGAGTCAAATCCTCAAGTAGCCGCTTCTTTTCATCGATGACCAATTCAGGATAGCGATCATAGCCCATTGAGATCGGCACATGCACCCAGGGTGCTCCAGGGATCAGGTCTGAGGAGAAGACAAGTGGACCGCGATTGGTTTTGATTTCCGACATCATCAACCCGGGTGTGTGACCATCCGAAAAATGGAAATTCACCACATCAGAGATGGTTCGATCGGGCATCTGATCAACCAAAATCAATCTGCCGCTTTCCAACAAAAGCCGATTGAGGTCAGGCACAAAAGAAGCACGGTCACGCGAATGAGGAGCATTCGAGCGCTCCCAGTTTTTGCGCGAAACATGAAACCGGGCCCGATCAAAAACAATCCTCAGCGGGCCATCCTCGTGGCGGCTCAAAATTCCTCCGGCATGGTCAAAATGCAGATGCGACAGCACCACATCGTCGATGTCGGACGGAGTCAGTCCCATAGCGTTGAGACTTTGAATCAGCACATGTTCGCTTTCCTGAACACCAAAACGCTCGCGCAATTTTGGTTCGAAGAAAGCTCCAATTCCCGCCTCAAACAGAATTTTCCGACCATCATCGGTCACCACAAGCAAACTTCTGCAAGCCAATGAAATCCGGTTGAGTTGGTCGGGTGCAGACCACTTCTCCCACATGGCCCGTGGCGCATTTCCATACATTGCTCCACCGTCCAGTTTCTGACTATTTCCTTCAAGACTGTAAAACTTCATTGCTGCTCACTCCATCCCATTCGATAGACAGACTCGGCTTGCCAGAAATCCTTGACCTGATGCCAAGGAGTTGAACGCGCCAATCTCACGGTTGCACGCGGAAGCCCCACCCAAGCCCCCATCATGCCATTCAGGAATTCAAATTGTAAAAGTGCGGCGGGCGGATTCAATGCATCAGTCACACCAGGACGCACCGGAGAGCGCGCATAGGTCAGCAATCGCCCCAGTTGGGAATCTGCATAGCTCATTTCAGCACCCCAAACAGGCCAGTTGTGCTGCCAATCACGAAACATCCCCAGAAGCACAAACTTGCTTCTCTCGCCAGCGGCACTGTGAAAGTAGTCTTGCATCCAGGATGCACCTTCAATGTTCTGATGTTCAAGCAATCTCAAAACACTCTCGATTGATGTATTCAGTTCAGTCTGGTTAAACCACATGCCAGCACCCTGATTTTCTTGTCCCAGCAAAGAACCTTTGAAGCTGAACAGTTGGTTCGATTCGGCAAGCCGCTTACTGCCGACATGCAAGACATCTCCGCTGCAGGCTTGTGCACTTTTTTGTGGACCGGAGATCATTGTGGCCAGACATTGCTTCTGATTCGACCAAATGAAATGCTCGCCGCGTAAGGACCAAAAAACCACGAGTTGAACCTTGAATTTCTCGCTTGCAATGAAAAGAGGTTGAAGAGGATTTTCGACCGTTCCATCGTCTGTGCAATACCGCTCAGATAAATTTTCGAGCTCACACAACCGACCAAAAAGCTCGGCAAGATCCGGGCCACCAAGATCAACCACCAATTCATGAATAACACCCTGCTCAGAGTCGTTGTCGACTTGCGCAAATGGAATGGAACTCACCCAGCTCGGCAGGTCACCCCCATCCGTACGCAGGGGCAGCCCATCCATCAGGGCATCCAAAACAGTTGATGAAAAGCGTGAATGAGCCAATGCAACAGACAGCCCGGACAGCGGCTTTGCCCACCACGGAACATTGAGGTGAGCTGAACCCAGCAAAGTCACAAAGCCACTGCTCCAAAGGTCTCCAAGGAAGGCAGAAAGCGCATCATCGTATGGGTCCACATCGGAATATGGGAAGCTGCTGGCATCATCTTCTTCATCCTGGGGAAGCGGAAAAGGAGGCAACACGTGCGCATCATTCCCTGCCGCTTCGTCGGTTTCTTCCAGCAGCAGATGATATTCCTGTATCCATCGATCAAAGTGAGAGAATGCTTCAGCGGTCCGCTTTGGATTCAACCATGCCGAAAGCGAAACCTGAGAAAGTCCGTCTCCGGAATCGGGCTGCTGTTGTCTGCTTGGTCGAATCCAGAGGCTCATCGCGGCATGGTTTCGAAAGGCTTCGCGAAGATAGTAGTCTTCAGAGCGTTTCGTTGCCAGCCAAATGGCTCCGCCCGCAGCAATCACCACGGTAAACACCACAAGAGCGCTTTTCCCGAGCAACGAAAAAACCGTTCCCACTCTCAACTCCCTGGCCACAGTATTACCTGAACAACTCAAAGAGACGTTTGGCTGCCTCAAGACGCTGGGCTTCTTCTCCCTCGGGATCTGTCTCGCTGACAAGCAAATTTTCATCGGGAACTTCGGAAAGAAAACGTGAGGGTTCGACCTCGGCTCCGCGAGACGATCGGCTACCTCGTGCGCGAAAGCCGCAATGGCTCAAGAACAGGTATTTTTGTGCCCGCGTCAATGCCACGTAGAAAAGCCTCCTCTCTTCTTCGACGCCCTGCGGGGTCTCCATGCTGCGCTCGTGCGGCAGTCGTTTCTCTTCCACTCCTACCAAGAAAACACAGGGAAACTCGAGTCCTTTTGATGCATGAATCGTCATCATTTGAACCCGATCACCGACCTCTTTCTGCT
>JBDLRR010000399.1:0-3673 GCA_039799985.1 Pseudomonadota bacterium
ACGACGGAGTCCGCCTTGGCGCTGGTGCTGTTTGGGTGATGCGGCCGGCGGCACAATAGACTTTTGAATTTGCTGGTCAGACCGCAATGAAAAAGTTGTCTGGCTATTCGTTTTGGACTCCTGATTTTTCTGCCGGAAAAGAGGGCAGCGGTTGGAGTGCAGGTCTGGGGTGGCGTCCACGTGTGAATCAAAGCCGAAGTTTCGTTCGGGAAGGCGCAGACGAGACACTCGAAATTCGCGAAGACGTTTCCCTTGATGAGCTTTGGTCGGTTGGAATCCTGTCGCAATTGTCGAACAATCGCAGTCTTCGCATTGATGTGAGTCTTCATGGCAACAATTCATCTCAGACGCGCGACTCAACATCCACCGACAGCTCGACATCGGCGGCAACTTCGGAAGACAACAGTCGGCGTCGTTATGAGGTTGGAGTTGTTTTTGGTCTTGGCGATATCGGCGCTCATCGCTGGAGTCTTGGAGCATCCTATCAGTCGATTGGCTACAGTGATCAAAGCAATGTGAATCCGCAGAACATCCCATTGTGGGCATTGCTGGTGCGTGATGAATTCAAGCAATCTGAAATGAACATGTTTGTCGATGGTCTTCTCGGATTTGGTTCCGACATGCAGAGTCTTCCCGATTTAAATGCAAAATACAGAAGGATGATTGTTTCGATGCAGACCGGTGTCCGGTTTTGAGGGAGGAATGATGAAAAGCGTGTTGCTGAAAATAACAATGCCAACGCTTGTCTTGCTTGCCGGCATTGCAGCTTGTCGCTTTAAGTCATCCCTTACAGAATCGGGCGAGTCGACTGCAGTGGATTCTATTCCATTTGCCAAGGCAGGAACTGAAGACGCAGTGGGTCTTGCACGTGTTCATGCCGAATCATTTACTTCTGCGCCTGCAGCCATTCGTCCTGATCCGGATCTCTATGCGCGGAGATTGCTCAAGCAATTCCGTCCCGATGGCAACACGATGGCCAGGCAACTGGGACTCGTTGAGCAATACCGATTGATGCTCGGTGGAGCTTCAGACGACTTTCGCACCGTGCCTCAGGACACGTACGACGCGACTTCTTTGCTCACATTGCAGAAGGTTGCCCAGGAGATCTGCACTTCTTTGGTTGCTCCAACATCGTGGCGACAACCCGGATGGTCGACCATTCTGCCCGAACCGCCTGCCAAGGTTGAAGCCAATATTCGATCATTGATGAAAAGAATGTTGGGTGTTTCGGAAAGTTCGCTCGACGTCTCTGCGGTTGCTGAATTGATTGAGATGGTCAACGCAGAACCCGTTGACGGAGTTATTGCCAACGAGAGTTACGTGACCGCCTGCACGGCCATTGCCATGGATGCGGAGGCACTTTTGCTATGATGATGCCGCGCAGATTCCGCAATGTTTTTTTAGTACTTCTTTGTATGTTGGGAACTTTGGAAGTGGAAGCAGCGAGCGCACGTTCTGTGCGCAGGGCAACGCAATTGTTGTCGGGTCGCATGCCAACAGACGCCGAACTCGCTTCGGCGACAACCACTGATGCCGGATACCGCGAATTGGTCCGCAGTCTTGTGATGGGTGATCAATTTTATGATGCTGCGCTCAGATATCATGAACGCGTTCTGGGTGTCGGCTTGCCCGAGGAATACCTGAAAGAACTTGAACGAGATGATATCGATGGCAAGGCGCAAAAAGTGGCCAAGCTGACCTGCAAGCGTTCCACCAATAATCGACTTTATTGCGCCTGGAGAAATGCAGACAAGAAGACAACTTCGACTTGCCAGGCTGCAGATCAACACCCGGTGGCTCCGTTTTGGAAAAACGGACTTGTGCTTTGGGTTTGTCCGAGTGTTTCACATGCCTGTGGGGCCGACCTCAGCAAATGCAGCATCGAATTCCCCGACAACGCTGCCGAAGCACGCTATTCGGAGATCGGCACAACCGACGTTTTTGATTCGCGCAGAAGCATGCTCAAGAGCTTGAGTCGGCAAGCAGCGGGAATTGCAACCGCCGTTGCCGTGGCGAATTACCCCTACACAAAAATCATGGCCCCTGGCCTCACGGCAGTGGATGGAATCCTTTCAGTCTTCTTGCAACAGTCTTTCCAATTCGACGTCACAAAAGTGCATGCCAATGAATCGTTGCTTCAGCAGATTAAGGCAATTCCCGCTTCGCAGAGTCGGTTTCAATTGATTTACACAGGCAACGCCTACGAGACCGCCGGAGTCTTGTCGACATTCGGTTGGCTTCGCCGTTATGAAAAGAACCGAACCCGCGCCAATCAACTTTACGAGCGGTTGTTGTGCAGAAAATTCACTTCGGAGTTGCCGCGGGTTTTTCCGCAGGATCCTGGAAATCTGAGGACCACTCCTGGCTGCAGTGGTTGTCATGCGACGCTTGACCCGTTGGCGGATTTTTTTGGGGTTTGGGGCGAGGGCGGCGGTCTTTATTCCGGATTGTCCTCTGCCCGTGATGCAAGTTTTATTGGCAAGAGCGGCACGAGCTTGGCTGACCTGGCAAATATCATTACAGCTGATGAAGCCTTTGCAGCCTGCACAGTCAACCATGTTTTTGAATATCTGATGGGTCGAAAATTCCGTATTGCGGAAGCGAATCTGCGGCAATCGCTGACCGATTATTTTATTGGCAGCAACTTCAGCTTTCGAGAATTGATGTATGCGGTGGCGACTCATCCGGGCTTCACGGTCAACAGCCGTTCAGATGCCAATATCACCGATCCACTGGAGCAACCCGCACTGGGCAAGGTGCCCGAACCCACTCTGCCCGTTTGTTCAAAAACAATCGACTTCAACGCTGATATTGCGCCGCTTATTTCGGCGTGTACTTCGTGTCACAAAAGCGGAGCACCTCGACAGGCTTTGGAGACTTCAGCGCAATGGAAAACCTGGGGGAGTCAGGCTGTCTCGATGATCTCCATTGGCCAAATGCCACCAGGAATGCAGGGGGCTCCGGCTGCCGGAAGTGCCATGTACAATTTGAAAGAAGCTGTGCGTTGTTGGTTGACTCAAAATCCTTGATGTGGAGACCACTCCAATGGATCGCCGTTCATTTTTGGAATCCGGAATCAGCCTGAGTGCGACGTTTGCACTGTCGCGCCTTTTTTCCGGAACACCGGCGTTTGCTCAAACCGGTTCCGAGGATTTTCCGGTGCAGCGAAAGCTGGTTTGGATTCACATGGGTGGTGGTTGGGACATTCTTGAAACCGTCGACCCCAAACAAGCATCAACTTCAAAATTGGACATGGTTTATGATTATGGTTTGGCGCAACAATTGAGTGGTGCCAGCCAGGATGTGCGGCTTGGCAGATGGTGGCCCAACACGGCGCGTCACGGCAGTGATTTGATTCTTGTGCGTGGTTTGGCGATGGGTACGACATCGCACGATGCAGGAAGCGTCTATGCCGACACAGGAGTGTTGTCCAACAGCGGAAACGTGAATGCGGCGTCTATCCCGACGATTGTGGCTTCACAAAGCGGAGCCACGATTCCGCTGATTCAGTTGTCGGGTGGCGACAATCCGCGTTTGGATCGAGGCTTGTTGAAGCCGGTGTCAGTCGTGCGCGCCAATGACCTCAGCGTTTACCAGAATCTTTTTCCTCAAAACCAAAAAGCGACCGATGCGAGTTCGCGAATTCTTGAATATTCACGCCGCTCGTTGCTTC
>JBDLRR010000400.1:0-5427 GCA_039799985.1 Pseudomonadota bacterium
AATTATCAATCCTACTGCGATCCGCGCTTGAATTATGGCCAAAGTCTCGAGTTGATGCTGCGATTCTGTGATGCCTTCAAGAAACTCGCTCATCGTGAGGTCGGAAGTGCTGTTGGCTCTCTTCAAATGCGTTCGAATGAATCCTCTGTCGAGGAATGTCTGGATTAGTCTTTGTCTTGCGGCATCCGCGAACGCCTCTGCGGGTCCGGCGTCCATCGATCCGTCTTCTGATACCAGCAAATATTCTGTCATCGGACCTTGGTCTATCTCTGCCGGCTTTCCTCAGGGAGGATCAGTTTGGGGTAGCCCGGCTCTGGGTCTGCGCAATGAAATCTTCAATGGCGAATTTGTCAGTGTGGGTCTCAATTTGGCTTCCGATAAAATTTCCAAATCCGAATCGGCTGGTGTTTTTGCCAAGTGGAGCC
Source organism: Pseudomonadota bacterium (assembly GCA_039799985.1). GTDB lineage: Bacteria > Bdellovibrionota_B > Oligoflexia > Silvanigrellales > Silvanigrellaceae > RFOM01. Next base: position 426 of record JBDLRR010000400.1, read on the forward strand.
ACATGCTTTCTCCGGGCTGGGGTAAAAGCTTTCCCTACGCTTTTGTGCAATCGGGCTATCTTTCCCAAAAGGCAAATGAAACGGCGAAGAATGAGTCGAGCGCAAACTTCGCATTCGGACTTGGGGTTGAGGTTTCTTTGTTGAGAGAGCTTTCAACTTCGGTTGAGACTGGTTTGGGTGGTGTCCTGTGGCCTTCGAGTCAGATGAGTTATACCGCAGCTACAACTCAATTGGCGCTGCATTATCATTTTCAATTTTAACTCGACATGGTTTTTCCATGAAGAAGATCTTTTCAATATCTCTTTGCTTACCAATTGTTGTTATGAGCTTGGCTTGCGGGAAGTCGAACAATGAAGTGGTTCACGCGGGTGACGGACAGCCGTGGCGTTTGTCAGTGACTTTGCCTGATGGTCTGCAGCTCAACGACGACAGTGGGATGTCGTTGAATCCCTTGCGGGCACAGCTCAGCAGGCTCAAGGTGGGCCAGACTTTTTTTCGTGATCCAATCTTGTTGTCGGGCAAAGTTCCGTCTGCAAGTGCACGTCTGCAGGTGTTTGGCGAAAATGCCAGTCCATCATTGTCGTGGAAAAATTCCTCCGCATCCGAGGGACCCTGGAGGTTTGGTTCCTGTGGTGAACCCGGTGCCAGCACTGCTTGTGAATATCAGTCACTCTTGATGTGTTTACAAACCCGGGCACGGGAGGATGCCAACGCAACAAACCCAGCTGAAGCTTTGGGTTCATCGCCATCGCGCAGTCTTTTGCTGGAGTGGTTTCGTAGGTGTGGTGTGAGCAGCGCCTTTGGCTCTGAATTTCAATCGCAAGCCACCTTCGCAATTCGAAACAACAATTTGTATTTCGAGCCATCTCCATTGCTCAGTCTGTTGATTTATCCAGGAGCATGGTCTGGTTATGAGGATGCTGTTGTTCAGTCGGCTCCGGTGGCTTCGGTTCCTGCGTTCGTGCCTTGTGCGCGTGGAGACGGAGCCTGTCTGGAAAGTCCAATTCCAGCAAGTTCATGCAACGGATGTGCGGCACTTCAGCCTGGAAAACTTTATACGGTTTTTTTTGTGGAAGCCCTCAGGCAGGATTATTCGGCAATCAAAAGTGTTGTTTACATACCCTGACAATGAATCGGCTTTTTGTTCAGCGATGAAATGACAAAAAGAGCAAATGAGCGAGTGGCACACCAAACAGCAGTGAGTCGATTCTGTCGAGCATTCCACCGTGGCCTGGAAGCAGGCTGCCGCTGTCTTTTACGTTTGCCGTGCGCTTGAGAGCGCTCTCTGCGAGATCACCAACCTGACCCGCCGCTCCGACGATCAATGCAGTGATCAAACCCCACACGGGTGAAAGTTCTTTCATGAAGTAGATGCAGAAAAGCAGTCCTGTGAGAGAGCTGAAGACAAGTCCACCCAGAGCCCCTTCGACTGTCTTTTTGGGTGAAACACGTGGAATCAATTTTCTTCGGCCCATTGACCTTCCAACAAAATAGGCCCCCGAGTCGCCCAGCAGGATGCAGGCCAGCGCAAAATAGAGGGCAATTCCTTTGGGAGCTTGATCAATATGGATTTGGCTGAGTCTGAGCATGATCACGCCGGGAATGGAAATGTAGACGAAGCCGGCAAGCACATTCATCAGTTTGTGGGTGGAGTGCTCCAAATCGAGTTCACGACGGTAGAAAAACGCTGAACCGCAAATGGTGCAGAGTGCGATCCACGCGAAAACCAACGAGGTACCGAACTCGGAGGGATGTCCCAAAAGCCTGGGGCCATAAAACTCAATCGGCACGCAGAGTGCATAACAAGCAGCAATACCCCAATGCTCACGGCGGATGATGGGGTGTGGACGCTCGGTTGTGGCCTGACCGTCAATCACGTGCCAGCGCATGGCAATGAATTCCGCGCCGGCAAAAATTGTCCCGAACATGAAGAAGAGGACTGGGATGATTTCATGAGTGCTGAAGGTGACGCTCCACAAAAGCACCAAGATAAATACAAACGCAGTCAGCAGTCGGACCCTCAGCATTTCTGTCCTTTTCCTTTGGTTGGAATGGTCAACTATACAAAAACTACAGCAAACTCGTCAATTTGCATAGTCCAGTAAGCTTGTTTTCTGGGGTCCGCAACGTGTCAGCACCTGGAGTTTTCGTTGTTATTCGACCGGCAAGAACTTGCACGCCGGTAAGGTGTCACCGGATGCATTATCGGAGGGCAAAAAGATATAAAATCAAAGGCGACAGAGGAGATCTCTCATATGCCTAGAAAGACTTCAGAGTCCGCACGGGGCCGCAAAGCATCGTCCAGTGGAAGTCCTGCCGAGATTTTTCGGCAAATGGAAGAATTGCAGAAGGAGCTTTTGATTCTCGCCAAAAGAGCCGAGGACGAAATGGAATCCTTGCTGCGCTTGCACCCTGAGCCCATCATATCGATGCTTCGGACCTTTGCTTCGCGAGTCAAAGCGACTGACGCATTGATATGTCTGGATCTTCCTCAGCGAAGATTCGTCCCTCTTTTGGGCCTGAATGAAATCCAAATGATGGAAGCGGATCGTTTTCAATGTGACATCGCACTCTCGGGTCGCGAAATGGCCATGGATTTTTCGCGCAGCCGAATTTATTTGCCCGTGGTGGTGTTTGAAAACCCTGTGGCAGTTGCTGTTTTTACCGTTCCAAAGCTGGGTTCCAACAACTACGAAGGTGTTTGTGCTGCGGCCAGCGAAGGCATTTGCAGGCTGCGAGCCGAGCTCAAAATGACAAATTTTTCAGAATCCGTGGACGAAGCTGCTTCGTGAATCGAAGCAAAATTAAAGGAAATCCTTCATGAGAATCGACATGAAGAAAGCGTTTCAAAGTATCCTCTTGGGTACGGGCGCCAAGGTGCGCGTCGCAGTCATCGACAGCGGCGTCAATCCGCAGTTTCCAGCGTTGCGCGGGCGCACAGGACGTGTGATTGATTGTTCGCACGGACCAAAGGGACTTTTGCTCAATGAATTGCCTGTGAGCTCTAATTCCGATCGCACCGGTCATGGCAGTCTCGTGCAAAGTTGTCTTGTTTCAGTAGCACCCGAAGCACAGGTTGATCATTTTCGCGTTCTTGATGAAAACAACGTCACAGACAGTTCCTTGCTCTGTTACGTTCTTGATCACGCGATTGACCAAAAATACAACGTCATCAATGTGAGTCTGGGCACGTCCAGTGAACATCACCTTCCTTGGCTTGTCGCACTTATGAAGCGTGCCTACGAGTCAAATGTGGTCGTGGTTGCAGCCTGCAGCAACGTGGGCAATTGGTTGTATCCTGCAACCTTCACTTATTGTGTGAGCGTGAATGCCATGCCCGCGACCCATGCCATGCAGGTGCGATTTCATCCTGGCAGTGTGGTTGAGTTCTCGGGCCTGGGAGTGAATGTTCCAATTGCAGGTCCGGCGGATCAGTCTATTTTTGTGACCGGTTCAAGTTATGCCGCAGCCCACATCAGTGGGCTTTGTGCCAGAATTCTTGAAATTCGTCCTGAATCAAGTCCGCTCGACGTAAAACTCATTCTTCGCGAGTATGCCATCTCGATGGGAGGAGGCAGTCAGGTTGCCTGAGGCTTTGAAGAGCGAGGACCAAACAACGCGGTTCCAATTCGGACCAGATTTGAGCCGCAGCGAAGAGCGATTTCCAAATCATCACTCATGCCCAATGAAATTTTCGGGTCGCGCGTTCGTCGTGATGGATCACGCAGCGAATATTGCTCCCACAGCAAATGAGCATTGCTGGAGAAGCCCTCATACAGCCATTTGAGTCTTTCGTGGTCATCAATGTCGGGGCCAATTCCCATGAAACCTTCCAAATTGAGCCCGGGAATATTGGAGATCCGTTGACACAATTCATCCGCTTCCCGGCGCGCACAACCTGATTTGTTGGCATCTGACGGGTCTACTTGAAGTTGCAGTAAAACCTTGAGGGGTTCGGCTGGATTTGCATATTTGGAAAGTTCATCCAGCAAGGAAATCCGATCGAGTGCGTGGATGATTGGTTTCCAGTGGATTATTTTTTTGACCTTGTTCGATTGCAGGTGGCCAATAAAATGCCATCGCAGATCTTTCAAGTCGGCAAGTTCGTCTGCTTTTCTGGAAAATTCCTGAGCGTAGCTTTCGCCAAAGTCCCGCAGTCCAAGTTTATAAAACTGCCGAATTGCCTCGGCTGGATGCCCTTTGCTGACTGCAATGATTGTAACATCTTCCGGTTTGCGCTGACTGCCCATCAGGGCAGTGGCGATGCGCGAACGGATTGCACTCAGTCTTTCTCTTGCGAATGAAATTTCGTTGTCTGTTGTTGCAAAATCATTGTTCATCGGACTGTGGCAACCATTGTCTCAGGGCAACAACAACTTGTGCCATTGGCAGGCCGACGACGTTTGTATAGCTGCCTTCGAGAGATTCAACGAACGTCAGGGCGTGACCTTGAATACCGTACGAACCTGCTTTGTCGAAGGGTTCTCCGCTTGCAATGTAGCGCTCGATCTCGTCTGCAAACAGAGGCCTGAATAAAACCTGTGTTTGCACGGTTCGGCATTCCATGATCTCGCCGGTAGTTCCGTTGCAGATTGCAAAACCGGTCATCACCCGGTGTGTTCGGGCCGACAATTTGCCCAGCATTCTTCTTGCTTCTTCTGCGTCTGCCGGCTTCTCGAGGACCTCATTGTCGTAAGCAACGACAATGGTGTCGGCTGCCAAGACCAGCGCCTTGGCCACGGCGAGCGGCTGCGTGTTGCAAACGGCTAGTGCTTTTTCCCGGGCATTGCGTTGAACGTAATCTTCAGGCCGTTCACCGCTCCTTCGCTTCTCCTCGATATTCGAAACGATGACTTCATGACGGTAGCCGGCCTGTGTCAAAAGCTCTCGGCGTCTCGGGGACGCGCTTGCCAGAACGATCTTTTCAAACATGAACAAAAGTCTCCCTCAGCAGGTTTTGCCTACAGAGCCATGTGAGTCAAGTGCGAGGATGGGCAGATTA
>JBDLRR010000401.1:0-12332 GCA_039799985.1 Pseudomonadota bacterium
TGCAGAAAACCCTACAAGATACTCAACGAACCTGGTCACGGCTTTTTGTTCAGCATGAAAGACCTCAACACGATAGAACATCTGGATGTTCTCGTGGATGCCGGCGTCGATACCCTCAAAATTGAGGGGCGCAAGAAGGACGCCCAATACGTGACCACGGTCGTTCAGAGCTATCGAAAAAAACTCGATGAGATCTTTGCAACTTCGACCCTCCGCCCCGAAGCACCTGCAACGGCGCATGCGCTTGCACAGGCAAACCAACGTGGCGAAAACAATTTGCAACAAAATTTGAATCTCAGTTTTGCCCGCGGTGGAACATCATTTTTCCTGAAGGGACGATACCATGAGAATGTGATCGACCTCGACAACCCAACCCACAAAGGGCAAATTGCCGGCAGAATAGAAGCAGTGCGCGGAAGAGCAATCATCATGACATCTGAATGCCCACTCCAGCGCTTCGACGGCTTGAGAATCGACCCTGCCGACAAACTTTATCACTCCACACCCCAGCACGGGCTGGAGAACAACAAAACCATCGCCGGAGCGAAAGCCAAATACGACAACAATGTTTGCCAGTTTTCGTTGCGCAACATGACCCTGGATGGCAGGCAGGTTGCGGAGGTTGACAAGGGAGCGAGGGTCGAAATTGAATTGCCACTAGAGGCAGCCATGCCAGCGGTTGGAGATTTGGTTTACAGGACCAGATCAGACGCACTTCGAAGTCAGGTTGATAGACTTGCGCGTCCGGTTGGCGATGTCCGTTTGCGCCCTCTCCATCGCGTCGACTTCCAAATCGCATTTTCTACGGCCGACGAGAGCCTTGAGTTGAGTATCGTGGCACTCAAATTCGGCAAGCAGATCCTCTCCCATAAAAGGGCATTTGCAGCGATCAGGCCAAAATCGGGAGTTTCGTCGCTGGCAGCCGATCTACAGGAATTGTTTTCGACGCTTGGAAATTGCGGATTCGCAGCAAACACCATTGGGTTTGTGGGTGACGACCATTGGTTTGTTCCCCGCAGTCAACTCAAAGATTTGAAACGCGAGATGGAGTCTTCACTCCCCAAAGCATTTGAAGCATTCGCACTCGAAAGAAGAAACGCTGCCATCGAAGCAACATTTTCTTCGTCGCGCAGCCCCGTAGCCGAAAAATCAAAAGCAAGATCCGCACATTCTCAATCGAAATTGGCCATCAAAATCGACCGACTTGAATATCTCGATTGGATCCAGGAATCGCTCGCACGCCAAACGTCCGAGTCATCGAATGATTTGTCTTTCACCGAACTGGTCTTTGAACCCAAACGCGCTTTCTTGCCCGGTCTTTCATTCACAGACGTGGTTTTAAGACTCAAGAAGTTCAGCGCAGACACCGGAGCTGCACTGCGACTCGCACTTCCAACTGTTCTTCGTGCATGGGATGAACCACTCATGAAGCGATGGACGGAAGAGTTCTTTGCCGCCGGTATCAACGATATCGAAGTTGGAAACGTCGGCCATTTTTCAATGTTGGAACGCTGGGGGCTCAGCGCTGCTGTGGCATCTTTCAGTTCTGATTTCACACTCTACAGCCTCAATTCGCAGTCGGCCGCCCAACTGCAGTCGATTGGCGTCAGCCGCATCTGTTTGTCGGTGGAAGATGATTCAAAGAATATCTTTTCACTTTTAAATCAATTTCCTTCGCAAGCAGCGCCGCAGGTCATATTGTACAAGGACACTCCACTTTTTATCGCAGAAAGCTGCAGTCTCACTGCGCTGCACAACGGATGCCCAACCAGCAAAGTCTGTGGCTACCGCACCCTGGAAATCCAAAACGACGATGGTGAAGTCTTTTACGTTGCACACGAGTCCTGCAAGTCGATTGTTTATGGTAAACAACCATTCGCAGTCGCTCAGCACAGAAAGTCGCTCGAAGACGCTGGCGTGGAGTTCTTTCGTGCCGACTTCCTCACCAGACCCTACGAAAAACAGGCTCTGCAGGATGTTCTGCATTCAATCTTCAGCGCCACAGCGGTCGATGAAACCCACAGTGCGAACTTCAACAGGACGTTGTTGTGAAAGTTGACGCCTCAGTCACTCTCGTGCAGCTCCGTCAGCAAGTCGACAACATCGACTCACAATTGCTCGCGCTGCTGAAAGAGCGTCTTGTTGTGACGTCCCGGATGCGGGAAGCGAAAAATCAGCAAGCGCTGCCGTTGCGCGATTTACAGCGTGAGCAAGAAGTTCTGAGCCGAATCAGTAAACTCAACAAAGACAGCCTTCCGCACCTGCCTGGAGAGCCTTTGGAAGTGGTTTTCAGAACCATCATGGATTGGAGTTTGGCTGCGCAGAAAGATCGGGAAGAGGATCAGTCTTCTTCTCGGAGCCAGTAATCTGTGGATGTGGCAAACACCCGTCCCAACTTGGTTGCAACTTCGGGGGTGATTCTTTGCCCTCCCCGCGCCAGAGCTTGAGCCTCTGCTGCCGGAATCCCCACTTGCATGGCCAGGTCCCGATACGTCCAGCCCCGCCCTTCGAGCTCTCTTTGCAGTTTGGACTTGATCTTGTGGGAAAGCGGGCTGTCTGCAGAGGTCGATTTGGCAGCCGGCGGCCGCTTGCCGCGCAATTCGCGCATTGCAAGCTCTAACAACAATTCATCATTGAGAAACAAATCTTGCAAATCCGGCGTTTTGCTCATCCCATCATCCCGTTTGGCTGCGTCGGTCTTGACTTTGCGGGTCGACTTTTCAGTTCCACGTTTGGGTTTTATCATTGAACTTGCGGAAGCCCAAATGCCGGAGAATCTCCCACGAATGGTACCACAATCAAACAGTCAACTCGCACGTTCGGTTTTATTCAATTTGCCCTGGTTTACCCTTGGGTTCCTGGTCGTGCAGTTCGTCTGTTTTGTTTTATCAGGTTTGACCTCAACCGAGGCCAGTTTTTTTGCACTTCAGGCCACCGACGACAGTCAGCTCCAATCGTGGGGCTTCGACCTTTCCAACCCCCTTCGAAATGCTGGTCTTAACCTGTTCTCGAGTTTTTTCATCCATTCGGGTTGGGAGCATTTTTTATCGAATCTGACCATGTCATTTCTGGTCCTTGCCCTGGCCGAACGCTCGTTCGGGAAGCGAAAAATTTTGCTTTTTCTTGTTTTTGGTCATCTTGCCGGATTGCTGGGTGCCTTTGTTGCGCATCGCGTTTTGGCTCAAGCGTCCATTGCTGTGGGTATGAGTGCGGGAGTCTTTTCGGTTGGGTCAGCCGTCCTGAAAGAACGCTTGGGACGCGTTTCCTACGCTGTTTCCGGCCTCTTCGCCTGCCTTTATGCCTTGATGGACCTGCCGGGATTCACGGCGCACATCTTTTCGATTCTTTTCGGCCTCACAAGCAAGTCAAATCCGAGCGAATCGCTCGAGCGTTGAGGGGTGCAATGTTTGAAATTTAAAATGCAACTCGAGACACGGATTAACGATAAAAATGGATGAGACCTTTGATGTCGGTCACCACAAAATTCATCCCCTCAATTCCAACCGGTGCATAGATCGTCTTCATTTCCGGCAATTCACGCCTCATCAACACGCTGCCAGTCTTGCGGTCGAGGAAATAGAGTCCATCGTTCATAGAACCATAAATCAACGCATCTCGCTCGGCCGAATACACAGGCGAGACGTAATTGAGGCCCTTTTTGTAGTTGATTTTGTGGCACCATTGGGGTCCATATGAATTGAGATCAATCGAGCAAACGGTGCCCTTGTTGTCGGTCGTGACCAGAGAATCGTCAATCAACAAAGGAAGGCTGGTTTGCGGCGCTGCAAGATTATAGGATCGTGTCGGCAATCCGTTGTCCTGGCGAAAACATTGAACACCACCCAGACCCGACTCGAAATAGATCTCACCATAAATGTAACAAACCTGATCTCGCCAAATCACCGGAGTCATCCAACTGGATGCCGGAAGTTCCATTTTCCAAATTTTGTTTCCCGAGGAAAAATCATATGCAACCGCATATGAGCGGTTCTTTTCGCTGTCGCCCTTTTCCCTTCCGGTTCCAGAAAACACACGTCCACCAAACACCCTCACCGACGCGTCGATATGTCCATCATTCGCAGTCCATTTGGCTGTCATGGTTGAAGGAACGATGGCATGCACGCCATCTAAACCAGCGACGGCAAAAAGAAGCTTCTCACCGGCATGCTCACCCACAACCGGCTGACCTTCGGTGTGTCCCTTTGTTTGGTAGGTTGCCTTCAACAGGCCGGTTGCCAGATCAAACGCATAGATCCTGGCGGAGTGTGTCTCGTGAACACCTTCGCCCACATATAGAATTCCATCGTCGATCGTCAGTTCAGGAGTCACGGGCGTACCGACGTAAAAACTGCGCAGGTCTTTGCCCGTCGCTGCGTCGAGCTCATAAACTTTGCCGTCCATCGAGCCCACAAAAACACTTCCGCCCGCCAACAACGGCGCACGAAAGGCGCCTTTCGGCAAAGACTTGCTCCACACAAGATTGGCTTTGGTGACATCGATCTGTGAGGCTGTCCGCGTCGATGAATTGAATTCACCGCGCACTGAATGGTGCCGGCCGTATTGCTGGCTGGATGGTTTTGCCTGGGGTGCCTGTTCTTTTTCAATGGTCCACAAAAAACGCGGATAATACTTGATATACGTGTACCCGTGGACTCCTGCCAAAATCAAACCATTCAAAAGGAGTGCACCCAAAAGAACTCGCGGTTTGAGAAGAACCTCCAACAAGCGACGTGGCCCTTCAGTCCTGAGCTGAATTCCAAAAAGTCCGGCAATGAACGACGCCAACATCGACAACGCCACAGTGATTGCCGTGAGCGGAATCATCACCGTTGGGATAATCAGATTTTGGACCGGAAGACGAAGCTCAGGATTCGAGAGAAAGTCGACCATTGTTACCATCCAGCCAAATTTTTGCGCCAGGTTTCAAAATCCGATGACATTGACGAATTCCACTTACTGCCGGGATATTCATCTCGCGCGCCACAATAGCGCAATGCGACAAAACACCGCCTTTGTCCACAACAACTCCTCGTGCGTGGGCAAACAGTGGTGTCCACCCCGGATCGGTCGCCTCGGCCACCAATATTGCGTTTTCGGGCCATTGTGAGGGCTCGGCTTCGGCTGGGTTTTCGACCACCACAACCTCACCAAACACCACACCCGGACTCAGAGCCTGACCATCCAGCTGTTGTTGCGACGCCAAACCTCCACCCTGAATGATGGTCTCGATTTCCGTGACCGTCACAAATTCAGGAAACGAGAATTGTCTAAAGGCTTCGAAGCGAACTTTTCGCTCTTCAATTTTTTGTTTCAGTTTTGAACCTGACTCTTCGTCCGAGCGCCCAATGATGCTCTCAATCTCACTCAAGCGCAGCCAATGGATTTCTTGGCCCATGTCCAACCGCCGACCCAGTTCCTCTGCCATAAATCGGATCTGCGCATATGGTTTGAGCAATTCCATTTTCCAGCGCTCGCGCAATTCAAGCATCTGTTTGAGCAGTTTCCATTCATGAAGCAAAACGTCGCGCTTGAAGGTATTGAGTGCTTTGATCTCTTCTTCAACCTCAGTGCGTTGCTCGCGACTCAATGCAGGCTTCGAGACAGGGTCTGCCTCCTTGCGCTTGGCATCGTAAAAAGCAGTCTCACCCATTTCCATCCAGCGCGGGTTCGACAGATCCAATTCACCCGGGCCACGATGACCATACTGGGCAAGAAAAAATGGCTGCTGGAGAGGATCCGAACACGCCCCTTGATATGCCCTGGTCATTTCGGCTGTCACGGTTTGAAGGCCCCGCCCCATCCAACGACGCAAGGTCTTTTCCGATTCACTTTTACCCAGAATAGTCGTGAGAATCGAAGTCATGGTCTGCATGGATGATTCAGTCAGTACGATCAGCACCAAGGGCCAGTGCAAAGTTGATCGATAAAAAATCTGGGCTTCTTCCATGAATCGTTTTGCGAGCGCATCTGTTTGCCAATCCTTGTAGGCCGATGGGGAAACATTTCCTGCTGCTGACGAGGCATTGCGAAACTCGCTCAATTCCAAACCGCAACGCGTCAGCCAAGCCGAACGCCGCGTGCTCAAACTCCAGCCAACCTTGAGCATCATGAGAATTGCAATCGGAGCATTCAAAATTGTGCGGGCCGACAACTTCTTGAGCGAAAAACGCAGATGAGGACGAGGTTTCGCAACCATGGTGAAGGGAATCGGGCCAAAGTACAGCGTCGAAAGTTTTTCAAGATTGACGTAAGCACGACCAAAAACACGCTCAAGCAGAGAATCCTTGCGGGCTTCAGCGTCAGATACCGGGCGCTCTGCAAAACTCCGATAGCCCAAGGTGCGCAAGGCATTACCGAAAGCATTGCGTGGTGAAAAAGCATTGCGCCACAAACTGAATGTCAGATAACTCGGGAATCCGGTCCACTCTGCAAAAGTTTGTCCATCCCAAACAGGATTGTCGGGATACATTCTGCGCAGTCTTTGGATCTCTTCCTCGACGATTCTTGCCTGTGTACTGAGACTTCGCAGGGCAGTCACGGGTCGGGCCTGCAACAGTTGAACCTCAAGGTCTTGGTCGAGCGCCCATTCCATGTCGATTTCGTAACCCAGAATTTGCTTGACCTTGGCACCCAGAGCCAAGACTTTTTCGAAATTGAACGTGTCGAGCCCAGGTACGGTGATGCCGGCCCTGTTTTCAGCGGTGATGAAATAGGGAGTCTTGCGACCCGAAACGAGGTCTTCGCCCAAGCCCTCAATCAACTCGATGATCCAGGAAGAAACTTTCCCGCGCGGATCCCGCGAAAAATACACGCCCGAGAAACGCGGGGTGACCATGCTTTGAATCACGACATTCATTTCACCATCTTTGGCACTGTTCTGCGCAAAGAAATGCCGATATGTGCGGCTGGATTCACCATGAATCGACTCAAAACAACGCAGCACGCTGTCGCGCAATCCGGCCTCGTCGCGGATATTCAAAAATGATTGGTTCTGGCCTGCATAACTGAGTTCATGAGAGTCTTCGCCCAAGGCAGAACTGCGAACCGCCACCAACGGACGCCCTTGGGAGTTCCACCATTCCACGACTCTGTCCCATTCAGCATTATTTGAGGGCAGTTGAGTCAGAATCGCGCCTTTGGGAACCGGAAAGCCTTCTGCAGACAAAAGCCCCAACACTGCGCCTTTGCCACCCAAACGACCCGAATGCTGCTTGACCTGCTCAAATGGAATGAAAGTCATCTCAGTTCCCCGTTCAATCTACGCCCTGTCGAGGCGAACCTACCAAAGGAGCAGCAACTGCGAAACAGAGGACATCGAAGTTTATTTCATGAAGTTCAGCATACGCCCGACAATGGCATGAGCAGCTTCAATTTCTTCAACAACAACGTCGGTTGCTCCCGCGCTCAGGAGCTTGTCCCGATCCAGAACATAATGTGTGCGGACAAGAATGGGGACATCCGCCGAAACCGAGCGCGCAGATGCAAGGATTCGATATACCGCAGATGGATCGTTTATCATCACCATCATCAATTTTGCAGTCTGCAAATGCGCGTGCCGCAGCGCCTCGGGGCTCGATGCGTCTCCGTAAAAAACAGGAAACTCTTGAGTTTTTCCCATACGGACATTTTTTGAATTCAATTCAACTGCCACAAACGGCACATTGCGCGAGCGCAGCTCATCTGCACAACGCTGACCCGCAACACCGAATCCCACCAGCACAACATGATCGGCAAGTTTTGGCCGATGATGGGAACGATCCAACGAGTCGACCCCCTTGACTCCCAACAGCTTTTCCAAAGGTGCCAGAATGCGCTCGCCTGCAGAAAAATGAGGAGCCAGTCGCAACAGCAGTGGAGTCACACAAATACTCACAACTCCGGCCGTCAATACAGGCCGCACTTCACTGGCCGAAACAAGGCCACTTTCCACGGCAACCTGCGTCAGAACAAAACCAAATTCGCCGAACTGGGCGAGACCAACACCTGCCAGCCAGGCAACCCGCGCAGGAAAGCGCATGAACATTGCCGACAACGTGGCGAGCAACCCTTTCAGAAGCAGAAATCCTGCAAGCAAAAGGGCGATGGTCACAGGCTGTTCGATGAGCAGACGATAATCAAAAAGCATCCCGAGAGAAACAAAAAACAAACTCAAAAAGGCGTCCCGCAGGGGAAGTACATCTCCCATGGCACGATGGCCGTATTCCGTGTCGGCAACAATCATGCCCGACAAAAACGCACCCAGAGCTAGCGACAATCCAACTTGCGAGGTCAACCAGGCTGTTCCCAGACAAAGACAAATCACCGCCAGCAAAAATATCTCGCGGCTCTGGCTTGCATCGACCCAGGCAAAGACCTTTGGAACAATGAAACGCGCCAACACAAAAGTGGAAACAATGAGGCCCGCCGCCTTGAAAAGGGCTTCAAAAATCTCGACCGTTCCATCTGCGAGTCCGTGCCCTCCGGCGAGCAAGGGAATCATCAGGACCATAGGAACAACACAGATATCCTGAATGATGAGGGTACCGATGATAAACTTGCCGTGCGGGGCATCGCTTTCACCACGCTCAGCAAGAACCCTCAAAACAACTGCAGTGCTCGAAAGAGCAAAAAGAAACCCATAAAAAATCGACTGCCCGGAAGCCAATCCCAATCCACGGGCAATCATGTATGCAACAGCAACTGTCATGATGATCTGAGCGAGGCCACCGAGCGCAGCCTGCCGAAAAATATCGCGAATGCGTTGGAGAGAAAATTCAAGACCGATGGTGAAAAGCAACAGTACAACGCCAACGCCAGACAGTTTTTCGATGAACTCCTGTGACTTGACCCATGCAAAACCATGAGGACCCAACAGGGCTCCCGCCACCAGAAAACCAGCAATCGTCGGAATCTTGAGACGATTCAAGACCAGCGCGACAGTCGCAGCGACTGTCGACACAATCACCAGATCGCCCAAAAATGGAAAACTCTCCATGACGACTCCGTCCATCAGGCAGTTTCAGAGGCCTGCTCTCAGACAGGTTCTGTCTGGAACCAGTCTATCTCGAGTCCGGAGCTTCTCAAAAAGGAGTTGGCCTTTGAAAAATGCCGACATCCGAAAAATCCACGATGTGCCGACAGAGGCGACGGATGAGCGGCTTTCAAAACAAGATGATGCTTGTTTGTGATCAACAATTCTTTTTTTTGTGAAGGGCTGCCCCAAAGCATAAAGACGATGGGTCGCGATCGCGCATTCAGCGAACGGATGACCTCGTCCGTCAGCTCCTCCCAGCCCTTGCCACGATGCGAGAAAGCCTCATGTGCACGGACTGTCAGCACCGTGTTGAGCAAGAGCACGCCTTGCCGAGCCCACCCTTCAAGCGTCGTTCCGCTTGGCGCAGTGGAAGCAAAATCTGAAGAAAGTTCCTTGAAAATGTTTCGAAGGGATGGAGGAATAGGGATGCCCGATCGAACAGCAAAAGCCAGACCGTTGGCCTGACCATCACCGTGGTAGGGATCCTGCCCCAAAATCACCACCCGAACGTCGTCGAGGTCGACCAATTGGAGCGAACGAAAAATATCTTCACAATCCGGAAAAACCTGCGCGCCTGCGCGTTTTTCCGAATCCAAAAAAAACCGCAAACGCCGCATCGCATCCGATTCAAACGTTTTGCCGATTGCGGTTTTCCAACCGGTGCCAAGTTGTTCAGGGTTTAATGTCATGTATGCGGACCTAACGTTTGTCGGAATTGTTGTCAAACTGGTCAAAACTTGAGCTGCCGATGTGGACACGCGAATCGAGCGCTTTTAACATGTAAATTCGTTGTGGTTTCACATCGGGTTGCGAATGGCAAAAGCAATTCACCGTCGCAGATCATACGGAGCTGAAAATGTTGAAATTCATCTCGCCCGACTTTGTTTTTCACAAACAGATCACAAACCACACCGAGCTCAAATCACGCCTGTTTCACGAAGCTTTGCGCACCTGCGTTGAAGCACCCGACGACTGGAATTGCGATGTCCTGACCTCTCGCGAAGCAACCGACATCGACTATTCGCCTTTTTTGACTGCATTCAAGCCCGTTGTCACGGCCCTGTGTGACACCATCGGTACCCGAGGTCCTGTTGAGCTGCGCATCGAATCTTTGTGGATGAACCTATACAACAAAGGATCTTGGCAGGAACTACATCATCATTCCTCTCAGTCCAACAATCTCTCTTTCGTTTATTTTTTGAATTACAATCCTGAAACCGACGGCCACTTTTTCTTTCTCAACGAGCGTTCAAATCACTATTCAGCATCGGGACTTCATGGTGTTTTCAAACTTTCTGAAAATCTGAATATCGGGGAATTCAACCCATTCCCAGTTCAGGAAGGTGATGTGATCATATTCCCAAGCCAACTGCGTCACGGTGTTGCCATGCAACGCCATTCAACAAACCGCTGCACACTGGCAGGAAATCTCTTCGTGCTCCCTCAATTCGACAAACCCGGTGTGTGAGAGGTTGGAATCAGTCCGTTGCTGGAGAACACTTTGCAGATAAAAAGCAGCCCTCTTCTCGACCAGCTTTGCCAAGCACGCTTGCAACCTTTCCGAGTCTGGAGTTGCGAAGACTTTCCTCTTGAAGTTCCTGAAGGTCATCCATTCCCGAACAAGAAATATCCGTTGTTGGAAAATTTCCTTCTTCAAAATGGCTTCTCTGAATGCATTAAACGCTGCGGTATGATCGAAAGAAGATTACTGGAACTGGTCCATTCCCCTGAATACATCGAGCGTGTGATGAACATGGAGCTGACTCCGGAAGAATTCCGCAGAGTGGGTTTCCCTGTGGGACTTGCCTACCTGCAGCGCGCTCTGGCTTCTGTGGAAGGCACCCTGTGCGCCACAAGGCACGTGCTTGAACGCGGAGCCATCATCAGCGGAGTGCTGGCAGGCGGCACACATCATGCCTTTGCAGATCGCGGCGAGGGCTACTGTACTTTCAACGACATCGCCATCGCTTCACGGTACGCACTGAACCATTCCATTGATCGGATTTTGATTATCGATTTGGATGCGCATCAAGGAAACGGCACTGCCGCAATCTTTGCACGTGAACCTCGAGTGTTCACATTCTCAATGCATGCCGAAGAAAATTATCCCCGCACAAAAGAACGTTCGAGTCTCGACATCGGCCTGCCGCTGGGAACGAACGATGAGTCCTACATCGCAATACTGCTCGAACACATTCCGGTCTTGCTGGATGGCTTCAAGCCGCAACTCGTTTTTTTTCAAAGTGGAGTCGATGTTCTTGCACAGGACCGCTTTGGCCGACTCGGGCTCACTGCACACGGGCAATATTTACGCGACAAAACCGTTTTTGAGCATTGCCTTGAGCGTCGCGTGCCTTGTGTCATCACCCTCGGTGGAGGCTACCAGCGGGATCACGGAGCAGTTGCGTTGGCTCACGCTCAAACGTTTCTTGCTGCCGCAGAATGTCTGGCCAGGATTTCGGGTGAGTGCTGAAATTCAAAGTCCCAGTCGGTCATCCAGGCGCGCACGGCAAGCCTCGACCTTGGTTTTTAATGAAGGCACAGCCCCACCGCAGTCCCAGTCGCCCCATCCTGCTCGCGACAAACGAATAAATGCGCAGTCTGCATTTTCCTGGGGGTCCTCGAGATCGGCTGAGCAATATCGCCCGCTCGCGTCCCACGCCTTCTGGGTTGGATGCTTCACACCACGACCTGCCTCTGTTCCAGGATATGTTTCATTTATCTGAAAGAGACCAACGTGAACACCGGTGCGCGCGGTAGGTCGTCCTCCGGACTCACAAAGTATGATGCACGTCGCACGATTGCGGTCCCACTTTGGAAATCCTGCATTGTCGACGTAAGACCTCAGTTGAAGAAGCTTGCTGTCTGACATGGACAGATCATCACTCGCGCCTTGCAAAAAAGAATCACGGGATGGAGCAGAATTCAGCCCCGAACAGGCAGCGGCAGCAACAAGAGTGAGGGAAAGTGAAAAAATGAGTTTAAAAATTCTCATGGGTCCAATCCTCCCGGGCTTGGATGTACACAAGATTGTTGAGACCGTGCAAGCGAAAACTGACCGGCCCACCGATTCTTACAACATACCGATAGAGACAGTGTTTTTACCCTCAGAAGGGTCAAGAAATCACAAAAAAGTGTGCAAGGATATGTCATTGAAGATTCTTTTTACAAGTTCAAAAAATCTATTTTGGTCTATTGATTTTGCTGATATGACCAAAGAACTGCCCGTTGCGCGCAGGTTCATCCCTACATCAAGGAAACAATCATGAAGCGAATTCTTTCTTCAATTGCAGCCACGGTCGTCCTCTTCGCTGTTGTT
>JBDLRR010000402.1:0-8890 GCA_039799985.1 Pseudomonadota bacterium
TAAAGAAGCACAGTTGGAGGCACTTCGAGACTATTTCGATAGAATGCAATCGACTGAAGACAGATTTATCGTTTTGGCGCTCAACGGTTCAATTCTTTCACCAACCGGAGTGCATTCGATGAAAAACGAATGGTTCGAGACGTTTGTTTCCTTGGTGGACGAGCGATGCTTGGGTCTTTGTATTGTTTCGCAGCAGCCGTTGCTCTCGGAAGCCTCCGGCGGTTTATCCAGGTCGAAGGGCGAATACAGATGGAAGGCCAAGCATCAACTGGATGGTGCGAAGTTTTCGTTGCAGGAAGTTCTGAAGCGGGGCACTTGGGATCGGATTTGTGAAGCTTTGGCCAGAGGAGAACGCCAGATCTCGATGCTTTCAAACTTATGAGAGTCTGAGCGGCTTTTTTCACGGGATTGATTGTTGGAGGGTTCGATGAATTCGCTGCGCAGAGTTGTCGACCGATTGATGCGGGCCCGCGCATTCGTGTTTTTTGCGATCCCAGCTCTTGTCTGTGCAATCGCTCTGATGTGCCTGCTTGAGGTGACCTTTCTTGAATTTCTGTTGGCCACAGCCAAGGAACCTTTGAAGTTCGTCGGTGTTTTTACTATCGCCATCGGACTGATGCTCTTTCTGAGTATTGCTCTTTCTCTTTTATGTCTGCAATTGACCGAAGCTGCTCAATCGGCTGGACTTGCCGAAACGGCCGTGTTTGTTTTGTTCGCCGTGCTGTATGCATCTGTTGCCAGACAATCGTTGTTGCAGTCTTTGCTTTTTCTGGTCTCGGGAAAAATATTGGTGACTTTGTTGCTGGCTCGATTTTGGCACGCAAAGTTTCGTGACTTTCGAATGCGGTTCAAGTCCAAACCCACTGCTCGGTTTTTTATGGAAAAGGCGGGTCGATTTTTCAGCTGCGCCTGGGTCGTGCTCGCGTGTTGGTTTATGAAAGCCTTGGCCTTTTCTCTCGCCTTGGTCGAAAGCCAATCAGTACTTCAGCTGCAAGGCTGGGAGGGCGTGCTCCTTCTCGCAACATTTTTTTGTCTTTTCTGGGTCTTTGTTCGAAATCCCCACTCTCATCCGGAAACTTTCGAAGAGGCTTGACTCGGCCTTGGTTCAGGGCTAGGTCACTGTCCAGCTCCAGGGTGCTTAGCTCAGTTGGTTAGAGCGTCGCCCTTACAAGGCGAGGGTCTGGGGTTCGAGTCCCTAAGCACCCACCATTCTTTCCTGGTGACTTCCTTTAAACTGCAAGTTGTAATCTCGTCAGATCATCAGACTTCGTACGGTCTCGTGACCACCATTCCTTGTATTCTCGTGATGTTTGGCAATATGCTTGCTGCGACCATTGAGCGAGGAGTCAGTCAAACGTGAGCAAAGAACCAATCATTAAAATCAACGGCGGGCTTCGTCTTTCAGGTGGTCGTGTTGCCATTGCTGGAAGTTCAAATCAGGTCACCAAATGTATCATGGCGGCTATGCTGACCGACGAGCCGGTGCTCATAAAGGGTGCACCGGAGGTCAATGAACGACGCATGGTTGAAGATTTGTTCGCAGCTCTTGGTGGCCAGGTCGAATATTTGGATGAGAAGACGGTACGTCTGACAGGTCGGACGATTGATAAACACGAACTTTCACGCTCATTGTGCGAACGTAACCGTATTGCAATTCTCGCCGCTGGTCCGCTGCTGCACCGATTCAAAAAAGTCGACATGGCGGCGACCTTGGGCGGAGACAAGATTGGCAAAAGGCCTGTCGATTTTCACATCCGCGGCCTGCAGGAGATGGGTGCGACGGTTATTGTTGAAGATGGTCATTACCATATGAGCGTCGGCGAAGAGGGATTGCATGGAGCGCATATTGTGCTTCCCTTCCCCAGCGTCATGACCACCGAAAATTTGATCATCACCGCCGTGCTGGCCCGTGGTCGAACCATCATCGAGAACGCAGCCACTGAGCCTGAAATTATTGAACTCGTCAAAATGCTCCAAAAAATGGGTGCGGATATTGTGGTCAATGCCAACCGCACTTTCATTATCCAAGGTGTGAAGAAGCTTGGTGGGTGTGAATTGCGTATCATGCCCGACAGGAATCAGGCCGTTTCGTTTGCAGTTGCTGCACTGGCAACGGGGGGAGACGTTCTCATCGAGAAGCTTCCACATGATCCGGTCTACAGCTTTTTAAACTACATTCAACGCATGGGCGCTGAATTCAGAGTCAATTCAGAAGGTGTATTTGTAAGTGCGCCCAAAAACGGACGATTGAAGTCTTCCCATATTGAGGTGGAAGTTCATCCTGGATTCATGACGGACTGGCAACAGCCATTCATGGTGCTTTTCACCCAGGCTGAAGGCACCAGCGTGCTCCATGAAACAATTTTTGAAGATCGACTTGGCTATACTCAATTTCTAAACCAGATGGGTGCAAATATATCGCTGTTCTCCTGCTGTTTGGGTGAGGCGCCTTGCAGGTTCAAAAACAGAAATTTTGTCCATTCGGCGATTATCCAGGGACCAACTTCGCTGCGCGGTGGTCAGTTCAAGCTCCCGACAGACATACGTGCCGGAATGTGCCTAGTTGTTGCAGGACTTGTGGCAGATGGCGAAACACGTCTGACCAATGTCCAGGAACTGCAACGAAAATACGATCATCTTGTACCAAAACTGCAGGCCATGGGAGCTGACATTCAGCTTATCGAGGGCTGAGGTTTTGCCCTTTGTTCAGCTGGCTCTTGATGGCGCGATCGACCACTTTGCCAAGTGATTCGATCTGTCTTTGCTGCCCAAGAAAACTCAAATTCAGACCCAGTGTCCAGGTTGCCATGCGCTCGCGCACGTCTCTGTCTTTGAAGCGCTGAAGCGTGATGTCGACGCAATCCTGGATTCCAAGGAACGTCATTTTTTGCAAACTGCTGTACTCAAATTCACTGGAGGATGCTGGCTGGGGCTTGATGTTCTTTCTGTATTGCACCTGAAACTTGAACCATGATCTGGGTTGATAACCTGAGTCTATTCCCCACAATTGATCCTCGGGGTAAGTCTTCTGACCCGCTCCATCGACAGCCTCTGAACGGGTCGTTGATCTCACAAAACTGGCATTCAATCCAAATGGACTGGAAACATCAATCGAAGAACTCTGTTCTTTGAAAATTCGCCATGCGGGTTGCCAAACTCGGGAAACCGAGCCCGACAAAGGGAGTAGCGGTTGTGCTGAAAGGCTCATGGATGCGAATACGTCTCCCCATGGTGCTGCACTGACTGGGGTTTGGCCGGGTTGAAGATTATTGTTTTGTTCAGCCGCAGTTCGGACCGCTTCGAAGTTGTAGCTGCTGCTCATGGAGAGTGAAACGGGCGTGGAATTAAGCACGGTTTCGCGCCGCCACCCCACGGGTTGTGGTGCCACAAATGAAGCGGCCCGGCTCCCGGATTTGATTCTGGTTTCGTCAATGTATTGATTCAATTCAGCCAGTGCCCACTGCTCAAAAACTCTCTGCTGCTTGAATTGGGTTGTCATTGCATAAATGATTTGACCAGCCTCATTGGGATTCGACGGAACAGGAATTCTCATCAGGGAGAAAAGGTTGTTCTCGTTTGCAGGAGCTGTGGCTGGATTTCCGGTTGTTGAGCTCTGCACATCGGCGCGTTCGTATTGCTTGAACTCGTCTTTGATGAGCTGAAGATCGGTATTGAATCCGAATTCCAACAATTGCCTGCGTGCGACGTTGTCTGCTGAGTAAAAAGTCGAGTAGATGTCAGGAAAGTTTCCTGCACGTTTGACGTCTGGAATCCATTTCAAGGCCATAAATGGGCGCAAGTTGTGCCTGGCTCGCCACTCGATTTGTTTGTCTGACTGGTGTGAAAACAAATTTGCATAGAGAGGCATTTCAATATTCAAATCGGCTTGGGCGTAATTTATTTCTCCTGAAAACTTCCGGGTGTTGTACTTGATGTGGGAAGTTTCGCCGCCGATCCGGATGTTGGCATAAGGGTTGTATGGCAATGGATAGGTGGTCCGCAGTTTTGTCATGCTTCGCGAACCATCCAGCGGCCCCCTGGGGTCTTCGGCTGAGTCCGCAGATTGATCTGAAATTTTCTCAAACGCGCCCTGTCCTTCCCAAGAGACTTTGCTGTCTGCGATATTTCGCGGAAAGAGAGAAAAATCGATGCGCGGCGCGCGAAAAGGAACTTTCTTGTTGGAATCAGCAAAGACGTCCTCTGGTTTGTTTGCGCTCACTCCAATAAAAAATGAATTGGTTGAGTGTTCCAGAGTTGCATCTTGTTGCACGAAACGCTTTACAATGATTTGCGGCGTGAAAAGATCTTGAGTGGTACCAGGTTCTTTTGTGAGATCAGAAAAATATCTCTGATCACTCATTTTTTCATAATCAATTTTGACTGATGTTTGATCCGTCAACGGGAAATTGGATTGCGCACCCCAAGCCCAGCGATTCACGGTTTCGCTCTCTGAAATGCCCGCGACCGGTCCCTTTTGACGCAACACTTCGCCTCGCAGAGTTGTCCGGCTTTCTTCAGACAATGCGGTTCTAAGCTCGGTTTCAGCTCGTGGACCTCGTTTGCTGAAATACGTGAAAGTCAGCGTGGAATCTGCGTGATCTCCCAGCGTGAGGTAATAAGGAAAGCTGGCAGCGTCACCTGCTCTGCTGAGATAAAATGATGGAAGCAAGAATCCAGACTGGCGCTTGGTCTTGATCGGCATTTTGAACCAAGGGCTGTACATCAATGGAAATTTGGCCACCTCAAGGGTGGTCCCATAAAGCGTGATGTATTCGTTGGGCTCCACGAGTGCTCGTGATGCGCTCAAGCCCCACGCGGGTCTCTCTCCTGGAGCGCATCGGCAGGTCGTCAGTGATGCATCTTCCACATCCATGTTTTGGTTTGAATTTTGGAAAATCCGGTGTGCCTGCAGGTTCAAATAGCCCGGAACGCGCTGAAGACCAGCAATCTTGCGCGCCAATTCGGGATCTTTGCTGGCAAAGGTTCGAACTGCTTCCCGCCGGTTCTCCATTCTTTTGCGCACTTCCTCGGGAAGATCGCGCAGAACGTCGGAAGGTTGATATCTGGTTCTGACCAGTCGCTCGAGGAGTTGAGCATATCGAAAAAGCAACTTCTTCGATTGTTGCGGCTCCACGGCTGACTGCGAAGAAGAAAGATTTGCGTAACGCGAGCGAATTTCTGATAATTCTCTGATGATTTCTTTGGCGCGTTCCTGGCGTGCAAGTTCAAACGCCATTTCAGCCCTCGATATTCCAAGGACTTCCTCATTGACCTTTGCTTCAGTGTCGAGAGGGTCTGCAAAAATCTCGACATCATCCATCCGGGCTTCGTTCGTCTGCTCATTGATCAGCACGCGTGAAGCGGTGATCCGCTCGCGACTGCGAACAACCCTCACTCCACCTTCGGCCGTCATGGTTCTCTTTTTCTTGTTGTATTCAAGGTTGTCTGCGCTGACAAAAACGTTACCGAGCAGAATAAAGGCATTACCTTTGGCCTTCAGATTGCCTGTTTCTTTGTCCAGATTGATTTCATCAGCGTCGTAGTAAATTGTTGACTGTGAATCCGTGAGGCTCTGACTGTGTGCCTGATTGGATGTCACGATTACCGAAAGCAACGCAATAGTTCGTGCTTGCTTTCGCTTGGCAGTTTTTAATTTGTTCTGTCGCTCTTGCATCGGACTCCGGATTCAATTTCGGTGAACACGGGCAATTCAAAATGTTCCATGGCCTCGCCCACGAGAGTGAGTGATCCCAAAACAACGAGCGTGCCCTTGAGCTCGGATGCCAGCCTCAATGCGTGATCAAGAGCCTCTTTCGAGGATTGGATGGTCACGCAATTCTCGCTTGCACCACTCGAGTCAGTATATTTCAACAATTCACCAACTGATACCGCCCGCGTGCTTTGAGTTTGAGTCAGGATACATGTTTTTGCTTTCGGAATGAGCATTTGAAGACAGTTTTGCCAATCCTTGTCTTGCAAGGTTGCGTAAACGATGATCCATGGCCTTGGAAGAGAATTGAGTTTGGGCCGTGCTTCACTTTCGTTCAGAAAAAATTTCAATCCATGCGAATTGTGGGCACCATCCAAAAGGATGGGGGTTCCATTCAACTCACGAACATCCATGCGTCCAGGCCAGTGCATCGCGCAGGCAGAGTCCCTGAGCCTACCTTGGTCCACTTTGATATGTGTGGTTTGGCCCAGGTGCTGGAGCACTTGTGAGCAAAGACCATAGGCTTGTGAAGAAATGTCTGAAGGAAGATTTGGCTGCAGATCACAGTCAACGAAAGCCGGAATACCGCCCGTGATGGAAAGTCCCCGGTTGATGCCTTGTCTTGCGGCTGAAGAGACGCTTCCGATAAATGTTTTTTTGTTGCGTCTTGAAATGAAAATTTTTTCGTACGCAATTTGTTCTTCAGTGTCGCCAAGCCACTCGGTGTGATCCAAACCAATACTCGTGAGAACACTGATGACGGGTGAAAGAACGTTGGTTGAATCCAGGCGTCCACCGAGTCCAACTTCACAAACAAAGGCATTTGGTGAGGCTTCGGCAATGACATGCAGAGCTGTCGCTGTCACAAGCTCAAAAAAAGTTGCATCTGCAAGCCTTCGTTGAGCATCCAAAAAAGACGCACGTGCCGCCTCGAGAAATTCGCTCTTGCTGATTGGAATTCCGTTGATTCTGATGCGTTCTGTTGGTGATACCAGGTGGGGCGAAGTGTAAAGTGCTGTTTTGAATCCGGCATCCCGAATCGCTTTTTCAAGCAGGGCGCACGTTGAGCCCTTGCCATTTGTACCACCAACGAGAATGGTTGGAATCTTATCGAGCTTTGCAAAAACACTTTGGGGTACGAGCCGCAACATCCGATGCGCCCCCGGCTCGATGTGTCCCCTGACACGCGAGAACATCGACTGGACAGTGGATTCAAAAGAGCTGAGGTCCGGCTTTTCCGCAGTCATTGAGGGTTTGTGAGATCCTGCGGAGGACACAGAATCGACAGGATTCTATGAATAGAGTCTTTCATTTCAGCGCGTTTGACGATTCTGTCGACCATGCCGTGATTGAGAAGAAACTCTGCGGTTTGAAAATCATCCGGGAGCTTCTGGCGAATCGTCGTCTCAATGACGCGCCTTCCGGCAAATCCAATTGTCGCTTTTGGTTCAGCAAGGTTGACATCCCCGAGCATTGCGTAGCTTGCCGCAACGCCGCCGGTGGTCGGGTCACACATCACAGAAATAAACGGCAAACCGGCATCGCGATGTTGCCCTACCGCTGCGCAGGTCTTGGCCATTTGCATCAGCGACAAGAGACCCTCGTGCATACGTGCTCCGCCACTTGAGCTGACCATGATGACGGGCATTCTGTGGGCGCGCGCGCGGGCAAAAAGGCGTCTGATGCGTTCACCAACAACCGTACCCATGCTCCCGCCCATCCAAGTAAAATCAAGGACGCCAAGCGCAACTGCTCGCCCTTCAAGCAGACCTGCTCCCGTGATGATTGCATCGTAGCGCCTTGTCTTTTTCCAGAGATTCTTGAGCCGGTCGTGATACGACCGACCATCATTGAACTCCAATGGGTCTGCGCTCGACAGATCATGGTCCCACTCGTAAAAAGTCTCGCGATCGATGAGGAGTTCAACCCTCTCTTCGCCCGGCAGGCGTGCATGAAAACCACAACTGGGGCAGACCCGGTTGTTTTCCTCAAAATCTGTCGTCAGTACAATTTCATTGCAGGCTGAGCACTTCTCCCAGACTCCGCTCGGGATCGCCTTTTTCTCTGAAGATTCCTGCAATCGTGCGGGTTCGCGAGACAGCCATCCCATGGGGTGATCCTCCGTTTCAAAGTGTGGTGTTTCTTAGCAAACCCCGACATGCAGGTCAAAATTTTGCGCTGGGCAGCTCTGTTCCAGTAGCGGGTGGTAAAATGGTCGCTTGGGGGTGTCTTGTTTGTCTGGCCAATGGAAACAACTTCTTGCGGGTCTGGAGGAAAATCCAGGGCGGGGTGATCTCGTCGCGGGAGTGTTGAGCCTATGTCGGACGATGCAGAACCCATCAGAGCAGGCAGGCCTGCTGACGGAGTGTTCGGCAATCATTCTTCGTGCCCAACCTGTCCTCGCACTACAAATGTTGCGACTAGCATTGCTGTTGTCTCCTCGCGAGACGTCGTCCCTCAAATATGCAAAGGAAATATTCAAGCGCCGTGGCCGTTGGGCGGCGGAGCAAAAGGTGACTGAAATCCTGGCTACTGCAACTCAGGCAACCGCAGTGACTCCGCCTCCCCGTGGAATCATGGATGAGCTTGCAGACACATCAACGGGTGTGCACACCAGAACATCAATCTCAGCACCGCAGGAGCAGGCGACATCCGTGCGTGTGGACTTCGAATTGAACGACAAAGATGCTCCGAACGACAAAGATGCTCTATTTGATGAGGTTTACTCGATTGAGCCCGCCGAAATTCCGTCTTTCGAACCCGAATTGGACGTGCAGCTCGATCAGTTGGGGTCTGAAGCTTCAAGTATTCCACCTGATGAAACGGATTCGAATACACCTCTTGAACGGGCGTTGCCTGTGGCGCAAGCGGAGCCTGAAATATCGCAACAATCGACGATTGATCTTTTTGATGAGTATCTCACGCGCGGTGGCTTTGACCCTGCTTGGAAGCAATTCTCAACCGGCTTCAGTCAAAACACCTCTGGACTTGTGGCCTATGTGAATCTTCTCATGACAATGCAACTTGTTTCCGAAAATCGAAAAACCGAAGCATTGCTCATATTGCTCAAACTCATCAATGAATTTCCGGATGTATCTGGGGGGGAACAGCTTTTCGATCGATTGTTCATGCAGCGCTCCCAACGCGGAGATGTATGAGCATGGAACAGCTTTGGAGAAC
>JBDLRR010000403.1:0-3001 GCA_039799985.1 Pseudomonadota bacterium
TCTTGCGGGATGCCTTTGCTGCTGCCCAGCGTTCCAACGTCATCGTCTTCTCGTCTGCCGGAAATGACGGTCTCAATTCGGATCTCTACCCGCAAGTCCCCAAAAAATTTCCTGGAGTACTGGCTGTAGGTGCATCAACCCCTTCGCAAACCAGGGCACGCTTCAGCAATTGGGGAGAACAATCCGTGTTTGGGTTTGCCCCCGGCTTCAACATTTACAGCACCCTTCCGGAAGGACGCTTTGGGGAAAAATCAGGAACCAGCATGGCTTCGCCAATTGCTGCATCAGTCGCCAGTCTCGTGCTCGGAACTGTGAGGCAACTCCATCCCGAATGGTCGGCCGCACAACAAAATGCGGCGACAATTGATATTCTTTGCCGCAGCGCGGAAAAAACCAAGCTTGCCCAACCGAACTCAAAATGCGGTTCTCTCAACGCTCTTGGCGCAATACGATTAACCCTGAGGAAGGCTCCATGACTTGCGTAAAAGCGGCCAGTCAAGTACCAATTTCGTGCACACAATCCATCTCAAACGTTTCGTTTTTGGAGTGATCATGGCCAAGCTGGTCATAAAGGATCTCAACAAGGTTTACGAGAACAAAGTTGAAGTCCTGAAGAACGTGAATATTGAAGCCGCGCATGGAGAATTTCTGGTGCTCGTTGGCCCCTCGGGATGTGGCAAATCCACTCTCCTGCGGATGATTGCGGGCCTTGAAGACATCACCTCAGGCAACATTCAGATCGGTGACAGAGTCGTCAACGACCTTGCACCTGCTGAGCGCGACATTGCGATGGTCTTCCAAGACTACGCTCTTTATCCACACATGACGGTGCGAGAAAACCTCAGCTTCGGCCTGCGTATCAAGAAGCGGCCACAGCAGGAAATCGACGAACGAATTCAAACTGCCAGCAAGATGCTGAACATTGACCACCTTTTGGAACGCAAGCCGAGCCAATTGTCTGGAGGACAACGTCAGCGTGTTGCGATCGGCCGCGCGATTGTCCGTAAGCCAGCGCTGTTCTTGTTCGATGAACCATTGTCGAACCTGGATGCGCAGCTCAGAAGTCAGACACGAATCGAATTGGCTGCATTGCATCAAACTGTTGGTGCCACAGTTGTTTACGTTACGCACGACCAGGTCGAAGCCATGACACTTGCTGACCGGATCGCAGTGCTGAACAAGGGACGCGTCCAGCAGTTGGGCTCACCTCTTGAACTCTACAACATGCCAGTAAACACATTCGTTGCATCGTTCATTGGCAATCCGAGTATGAACTTTTTCAAAGGTCAACTCGAGATCTCAAACGGCAAGAAAATATTCACCGTCAACAATGTTCAATTCGACCTTTCGGATGCGCCCACTCCCAAAGCCTCGGGTAACTACACGCTCGGTTTGCGCCCGGAGTCCCTCAAAGTTTTGGCCCGTGATGGTCGTGAGTCACAGGGTACTGTTGATTGCAATCCCAAGGTTGTACTCGTCGAGCCTCATGGACACGAGACCCACCTCGTCGCAACCATGGCGGGTCAACAGGTCATCATCCGCTCGGCAAACCCGAAGCGTCTGCAAGTCATGGAGGCTGCTGTACGCGGATCGGAACTCGCGACAACAATTGATCGTAAAGCACTGCACTGGTTCGACTCCACGGAAGAAGGCGGACGCGTGAATGAATTGTCATAAAAAAACAACCAAATCCTGGTCCTGGATCAACGGCTCTTTGTTGCTGGCAACCTCGCTCGCCGCGTTGAGCGGCTGCCGATCTTCGTCGGCCGCCATCAAGTCAAGTCAGCTCTCGGGCTTCCCACAATTGGAAGCCACATATGTTTGGGGTCAAACCCAGTCTTCGTCCGAGCTGCTGCCTGCTTCTGCGCGCGTCAGAACTCCCAACAGCAATAACCAAAGAGTCACTGAACAGCCTATTGTGCAGATTCAGACTCGACTTGTTTCCGACACTGGTGAGCAGGAACTCGCCATCAGTTCTTCGGTGCGCGATACAAAAATATTTTACACACTCGATGGCTCCGTGCCTGCCACGAATGGGTTTTCTCCTCGAGGATCGACCAAAATTTTTGCTGGTCAATTCAGAATTTCGGAGCCCACCATCGTTCGCGCTATCGCTGTCAATTCAAGAGGTGTTTCGTCGATTTTGCGTTCGAAGTTGGTGACACCCCGTCGCGCCGAATTCAGGTTGAGCAAGCTTCCACCGCAGAACAAACAGGTCAAGTCGGTTTACGTTACCGGTTCCTTCAGAGGCTGGTCGACTTCGTTCGACGATGCCTATCGTCTTGCCCCTCAAACGGATGGTTCGTTTCAACGGGCTCTTCAAATCGATCGCTTGCAGGATGTGACGTACAAATTTGTAGTTCGATATGAAGACGAAACCTTTGATTGGTTGGCAGATTCATCGCAGCCGCAGTCTGGCTCAGCGCCCTTCAACAACAACGTTCTATATTCCTCACGGAACCAACTCGCAAAGTACTTTATCGGCAAAAAAGATGGACTGATTGATGAAGCAGCGGTTGACCTCGACATGCAATCGGTTGCAGCTCTTGACGCAGGCGAACGCGTTGTTCGGTTCAAATTGAGAATGTTTGAAGGCGACGCCGAGAGCGTTGCTGTCAGGTTCTCAGACGGTCAACAGATGGAGTTGTCGCCTCAAACAAGTTATTCCAATGACTCGCTCAAATACACGGTTTATTCTGGACTACTGACCTTACCTGAGCAGTCCATCAGGTCTGCGTTTGTTGTTGTTGCAAAAGACGGTGACAACCTTTTCAACCTGGGTAAGCATGGAATCATCGCGGGTGATCCTTTTGCGAATGGTCAAAACACGGAAACCTACGACTTTATTTACGACGCGACGAACCAACAGATTAACGGCGCAGACCTTTACGAAGTTCCGCTTTGGTCTGTGGATTCGACCTGGTATCAAATTTTTCCGGAACGCTTCCGTAACGGGGACCCTTCCAACGATGTTGTCGGTCAATTGCCAACCGAATGGGAA
>JBDLRR010000404.1:0-2809 GCA_039799985.1 Pseudomonadota bacterium
GCAGCTTTTCGACAACCTCACGCGACAGTCCTGAAATATCCCCGTAGTCGAGGTCCTGGGGAATCCAGACAGCGTCCATTTTCTGGAGTTTGTCGCTCACAGTTTCTTCGCGGCGAATGTAGCCGTCGTATTTGGTTTCTATTTCGAGCGAGCGCAACACTCTTTCACCCAGAGCAGCGTCGATGAGGCCCGCGCGGGCCATTGCTTGTGCCGAAACTTCAGGCCTTTTCAAGTAGGCGTCCAGATTTGTTGAAGTGCCCTTCAATTCAGGCAGGTCCGCAGCGGCCAGCATAGCGTTGACCTCGGCGGTGGGATTCAACCACGTCGTCTTGAGGCGTTCGCGTTCTGTTGAGATTGCCTGTTGGCGGGCTTGGAATTCGGCGAATTCGCTGTCGCTGACAAGGCCAAATTTGTGGGCGTAGTGCCTGAGGCGGGAGTCAGCATTGTCTTCGCGCAGTTTCAAACGGTTCTCGGCACGGCTTGTGAACATCCGGTAGGGTTCTTGGGTTCCCAGTGTTGTCAGGTCGTCGACGAGCACCCCAATGTAACTTTCCTGCCGTGAAGGAACAAAGGGCGTTTTGTTCTGCGCCCGGAGCGCCGCATTGATACCTGCAACAAGCCCTTGCGCAGCGGCTTCTTCGTATCCTGTGGTGCCGTTGATTTGCCCTGCAAAATAAAGATTGCGTAGCGCCTTTGCTTCCAGTGTTGGATGCAATTCGGTTGGCTGAATATAATCGTACTCGATGGCGTAGCCCGGCTTCATGATCACCGCATTTTCAAAACCGGCGATGCTGCGGATGAATTTTTCCTGAACTTCCACGGGAAGACTGGTCGAAACTCCGTTGGGATAAATTTCGTGCGTATCGTAACCTTCGGGTTCGATGAAAATCTGATGCGACAGTTTATCGGGAAACTTGACGACCTTGTCTTCGATGCTTGGGCAATAGCGTGGCCCGATTCCGGTGATGATTCCGCTGTAAAGCGGAGAAAGATGCATGTGATCGCGAATGATGCGATGGGTTTCTTCGTTGGTATAGGTGATATAGCAAGGAAGAAGTTTTTGGGTGATGGCCTTTGTTCTGAGGCTGAATGGAACAAAGTCAGGATCCGAATCCTGCCGCTCGAGTTTTGAAAAGTCGATGGTTCGCGCGTCTATTCGGGGTGTGGTGCCGGTTTTCATGCGGCCCATTTTGAAACCAAATGCTTTGAGTGCATCGGCAAGCTCCACGCTCGCGGGCTCTCCCACTCGCCCTGCAGTGATGCGGCGATCTCCGATGTGAATCAGCCCATTCAAAAATGTTCCGGTGGTAATCACAACGCACTTTGCCAACAGTTTTTGGTCGAGCGATGTTTGCACGCCGACCACAGAGTTTTCTTCGATGAGAAGCGCAGCGACTGTGTCCTGATGGAGGTCGAGGTTTTGCGTGTTTTCGCAGGTCCGCCGCATGTAGTTGCGGTAAAGTTCCATGTCGGCCTGAGCACGGGAGCTCCAGATCGCAGGCCCCTTGGAACGGTTCAGAATTCGGAATTGCAGCCCGGCAGAGTCGATGGCAGCGCCCATTTCACCGCCGAGTGCATCAATCTCTTTGACCAGGTGACCTTTGGCAGTGCCACCGATGGCGGGGTTGCAAGACATTTGTCCGATGCGATCGATGTTCATGGAAAGCAGACAGGTTCGAAGTCCCATGCGGGCACTGGCCAGAGAAGCCTCGATACCGGCGTGTCCACCGCCGACCACCACGACATCGTAATTGAGCGAACGCATGTGATTCTCCTGACCCAGGCCAACACCCCGGCAATTCAAGCCATTGCTTCTGCGGGGGGGACTATCGGGACAGGTTCTAGCCAGTCATTTCAGGAACTTCAAGGTTTTTCTCTTCTTAAGTTGAATCAAAAGGTGCTGTTGTTTTAATTACTTGCGTGTGGCGGGCTAATTTCGGAATGTCGCGACCGCTGCGAGAGCTGCATAAAAAATGCATGCGACCATGCCAGCGGCACGACCCAGGTGGGGTGACTCGTGGCGGGATCAATTTGTTCGGGCAAGTAACCCAAAGATGTTGATGCAGCCGCAGCTTGACGCAATGCAGTGCGCATGAATTCTTTCGCTTCCGCCTCGGGCAAGACCTCTCGTGCAGAAAGCCCTAGCCACAACCCCACCAGCGGCCAACATCCACCACCGCGATAAGTGTCGTCGACGTACCTACGATATCCGACTCCGTGATGAAGCGTAGTGCGTAATGATTGAAAAAGACGACTGCGCGAGTCAGCTTCGAGCGGAAATTCGGGCACTGGCATCAAGCAAGCGAGCAGGCTGGCATCGGCAGTGAAATCAAGTTCACCGTTGGCAGCGCGGGTTCGTGCAGGCCAAGGGTGTTGAGGCGAAAAATGACCTCGAGCCAAATCAGCAGCAACCCTTGCTGCTGCAGCAAAGCGTTCACCTGCAACGTCGGTGAAAGCGTGATCCACGCCGCGTTTGAGCGCGCCGTAGGCGCAGACCAAAGCAAAAAAATGCTGTCCTTCACGTTCTTCCCAAAGGTCGAAACCCAAGAGTGCTTGAGAGGGTGCTGAAAGCAGTTCGTCGGCCATGGCCGTCAGGCAAGTATTCAAGTTTATTCTGAGTTGGTTGCGAACCGTGGCCGTCAGACGAGAGCTGCCGAGTAATGAGTTCCACAGCAGACAGACCAACGGACGTTGATCAGGTTGGCGCAAACACCAGCTGGGCGCAGGTTGAGCCGAGTCGGTATAGCGCTGCTCAAAGTCATGCGCTTGCCCAAGAGCCTTCGACAAAAACAAAGCCAGTTTCGTCGCA